>JAVHPO010000103.1:11809-19801 GCA_036170635.1 Prolixibacteraceae bacterium
CAATACCCTGACTGATCATCAATCAAATCAGGGAACCCTACGGGAAACCTTCTTTTTAAACCAACTTCAGGCTCTTCATTCCATTAACGCAACAGACAAGGGTGATTTTCTGGTTGACCTTAAATACACCTTTGAGATAGGAGGTAAAAACAAAACCCGCAAACAAATTACAGGAATTGAAAACGCATATGTGACCGCCGACAATATAGAATATGCCCAACAAAATAAGATACCACTTTGGTTGTTTGGGTTTTTGTATTAAAAATTCCATCCATTTCGATATTCATCATGAAGGAATTTGTAGGCCTTAGGCAGGTTAGGGAAACTGAATCTCTCCGGATCCCAACTTAAAGTTTTTACGCTTTGTTTTTCCTTCAACTCTTTGCGAAAGGCAATGTTCCGGCAATTTATTTGTAGGCTGAAGAGATTTTAATCTTAAAAGAACCAGAATTTTGCATATAATTTAAGTTATACCTGAAACAATTACTTTATAATGCAATAATTTACGGTATACATTAAAGTTGTGCAAACCTGACGCGGTACACTGTCCCATAAATAAGCAATTTAAGGCTTGTTGGTCCTTGCACAAACAGCCACTACGTCCACTGTTGCTTAACCTTGTATTTTTTGAATAATTTGTCCCGAGTAATAACCACTAAGTCCTCTGCAATTGCCTGCGAAATAATTAACCGGTCAAAAGGGTCGTTATGGTGAATAGGTAGTTTCGATAACGTAAAGAGATGGTCGTAAGTAATCGGAATGATTTCAATTTGATTTCGGTCCGCATAATCGAATAATTCCGGCAATGAAATTTCTAAGTCCAGTTTACCTATTTGATTCTTAATTGTGATTTCCCATAAGCTTGCCGCACTTAAGAAACAAGATTGATCTATGTCCTCAATTTTGGCCTTTACCGATGCTGGTAGTTGTTTGTCCGCTGAAACAAACCATAAAAAAGTATGGGTGTCAAGCAAAAAGGCCATTACATGTAGTTTTTGAACTCGTCCAGCGGCTCGTCGAAGTCCGCCGAAAGCTTTATTTTACCTTTGGCGAACCCATATTCACGAGCCTTTAGCTTTGGTTTCGATTTTGATTTCTTTTTCAGGAAGGCAACAAAGTCTGAGACCTCATCTCTCAAAGCTTTCGGCATAGTATTGATTTCCATTTTTAAAGAAGTGTTTGTCATACTGTAAAATTAAGAAAAATATTTTATCTACCTGCACTCACAATCCCATTTAGCAAGTCACAGTCCTTTATCCCATCCACTTCCATCCCGGGACCAACCGGATTGTTTTTCCATCTTTAACCAGTGTATCCTCCTGGTCAAAAGTAATAATAGTTCCTTCGGTAAGGTCCAATTGAATTAAGGCTTCAATAAGCCCTTCAACTTCTCTTTTTTCATTTTGGTCCCCTACCTGCCATGAAACCTGTATGGCAGAAAAGGCATTCTTTCCATCCCGGAAAATAAAATCACATTCTTTCTTACCTTTAAAATACCAGATTTCATACCCTAAGCGTCTAAGTTGCAGATATACAGTATTTTCAAGCAATCTCCCCCTGTCAGGTGAACCTGAAACAGAGGAAAAATTAACCAATCCCTGGTCAATGGCGTAAACTTTACGTGGATTTCTTGCCTGAACCTTTAAAGAAGTATCATATCGCGGAAGCAGGAATATAAGGTATGCATCAGTCAGGTAATTCAAAAAATCCATAACGGAAGTGGCTGAACCAATCTCAAAGGTATTTTTCAAGTTATTAAATGAAATCTCTTTACCGGTATTGCTTAACAGATACTGGACAATCCTGCGGTAAACATCCTGATTGCGGAGATTATAACGCGAAAAAATATCCCGCACCAGAATGTCAGAAACAAGTGTTGAAAGCACCTCTTTTTTACCGGTATTTAAATAACCGGGGAATCCTCCATCTGAAATAAAAGAAAAAAATGAATCAGCTCCGGGAGTCAGATTGAAATAGGCCAGAAATTCACGGTATGAAAAGGGGAAAACTTCGAAATCAAGATGGCGACCGGTGAGTTTCGTACCAAGTTCCCTGCTCAGCAGGTTGGCATTTGAACCAGTGATAACAACAGTTTTTTTCCGGTCAACAGCATCTCTCACAAAACGTTCCCAGCCGGGAACATTTTGTATCTCATCAAAAAACAGTATCGGTTTATTGTCCGAAAGTTCTGAAAAAAGTTCTTCCACAATCAGAAAATCCCTTAATTCGAACCCGGCAGTCCTGCTATCCTCAAAATTAAAATAGTTCAGCGAACCATGATGCCTCATGAGTTGCTTCATTAAAGTACTTTTCCCTGAACGGCGCACACCTGTCAGCATGTATGCAAATGGTGGAAGGGAGAAAAACCTGTCAAGTTGTTCACGGGGAATTTCCTTTTCTTCCGGAACAAGCCATTCCTGCTGAGATTGAATAATAGATTTTAAGAGATCTTTTAGCATGGTTTTCTATTTTTACAAATGCGAATTATCTTACGTTACAAATGTAAGATAATAGATAAAATATCCATCACTCAGCAATTTATGGTATACATTAAATGATGTATTATTTTTGATTATATTTGCGCTATATATTAAACATGAAAGATGAATTATATTGCACGTCCAAATTATACTGAAAAAATAAAACCGTTTATCGGGAAACAGATTATTAAAGTTCTTACCGGACAGAGAAGGGTTGGCAAAAGCTATATCATGTTTCAGTTGATGGATTTTATTAAAGAAGAAAATCCGGCTGCAAATATTATTTATATTAACCGTGAGCTGGATCAATTTGCTCATATACAAACAAATAATGATCTGAGTGAGTATCTCCTAGATAAATTTAGTACGGATAACGCCAACTATTTGTTTATCGATGAAATTCAGGAAATCGATTCATTTCAGTTAACAATCCGTAGTTTATTTGCTGAAAATAAATGTGATATATTCTGTACAGGAAGCAATGCGGCCATGCTCTCCGGAGAATTGGCAACTTCCCTTTCCGGAAGGTATGTCGAGATTAACATACACAGTTTGAGCTTTGCTGAATTTCTGACATTTCATCAATTAGTGAAAGGAAGCGATAGTCTAATGAAATATCTCACTTACGGAGGAATGCCTTATTTGCCCAATATTGGGCTACATGATGATTTACCCTTTGAATATCTTAAGAATGTATATTCAACAATTTTGTTGAAAGATGTTGTTTCAAGAGAAAATATTCGAAACATCTCCTTTCTTGAGAATCTTGTACTTTATCTCGCCGATAATATTGGCAACCTATTTTCTGCAAACAATATCAGCAAATTTCTAAAATCACAGCGTATTGCAATATCTCCTCAGCTTACCATGAATTATCTTAAGGCCCTTTCAAATGCTTACTTTGTACACAAGGTGGTACGTTCCGAAATAGGTGGATTGAAAATATTTGAGATTGGTGAAAAATATTACTTCGAAGATTTGGGTTTGAGAAATGCTTTAAAGGGATTCAATCAAAAAACGGAACTCCATAAACTTCTGGAAAACGCTGTTTACCTGCACCTTTTACAAAGAGGATACCGAATTTTTGTGGGCAAAATTGATCATAAAGAGATTGATTTTGTGGCAGACAGAAACGGATTAAAAGTTTATGTTCAAGTTTGTCTTCAACTAACAGAAAAAACGACCTCAAGCCGTGAGTTTGGCAATCTTCTGATGATCAACGACAACTATCCTAAATACGTGATAACGCTAAACGACTTGATTATAGGGGATGATTATCAGGGTATCAAGCAAATGAATTTGATTGATTTTCTTTTGCTGGAGCTTTAATTTTAGCATTTTACGTATAAGGAAAATATTTTATCTATCTGCACTATGTTTTATTTATACGAAAAACTATGCGAGATAGGAGTATCAATAGCTCGTTAAATTTTAAGCGGCAATTTTGCCATAATTCAATAGTTTTTAAATCCTTATGCTTTAACCTGATATCCTTTAAGTGAATAATACAGTATAAACAGAAACAATGGGTTTGGGGCAAAAAAACCAACCGACATGGTGTAGTGGTCAGATATCCACCCCATTAACGGCGGGAATATGGCACCTCCTACAACCGCCATTACGATAAAGGAGGCTGCTTTCTTTGTTTGGGGACCTAAATCTTTGATACCTAAGGCAAAAAGGGTCGGGTACATGATTGACATAAAGAAGAAAATTGCATACAATGATATAAGGGAAATCCAGCCAAATTGTAAGCTTACTATTGGTAAAAGCACAATGCAAAGTGCTGAATAAAGAGCCAAAATTCTGCTTGGGTTAAAGATTTTCCCCGGCGACATAGATCTGTGCACTGTTTATCCATCTCACACCAAATAAACGTAATGGTAAATTATAAGCCAGGCTAATATCCTTTACCCTTAAATAAGAACCATCTTCAATATCCCTGTCACTGAAATTTTTCCATTCACCCGCATTTGTTAACGGCGCTTCAATGGTATTGCTTGTGCCCGGTCCAGTCCAATGTTGGTCATAATAAATTTGCAAAACATTGTGCTTCTGAGGTTGAGTCAATAAGCCAATACGATTTAAATTTGCAAGATCATTGCCATAGCTGCCATTAATAAAAATAGACAGTACGAAGTTTTTAAAGGTAAAGCCATTAGAAAAGCCAAAAGTAAAATCAGGATTCGGATCTCCGATTACTTTCCTGTCAGCATCATTTTGTCTAAATCCATCCCCATTTAAGTCCTCATATTTAGGCAATCCGGGGCGATTTACGCCTCCCACAATATTTCCTGCTGCTATAATTTCCTCATTGGTTTGCCAAATACCCATAAAATGATATCCATAAAATAAACCAAGCGGTTGACCCGGGAGAGCAATTGAACTACCTACTGCAGATTCACCTCTACCTATTCCAAATAGTAAACGATCAGTACCTTCAGGAAGTGAAACCAGTTTGTTTTTATTGAATGAAATATTAAAGGATGAATTCCATTTCAATTGGCCAAATTTATCACTATAACCTAAACTTAGTTCTAATCCTTTATTTTGAACTTCGCCAATGTTTTGAACCGAACTGTTGTAACCTGACTGGTTTGGAATGGTTACATCCAATAAAAGGTCTTTTGTATTTTTGATATAATAATCGGCAGAGAAATTAAATTTTCCGTTTAGGAAAATCGCATCAACGCCTATATCCAATTGGGCCGTTTTCTCCCATTTTAATGCTGGATTGGGAATTCTGCCTGGAACAAGTCCGACTACAGGTTTCCACCCATAACGATCCTGGTTGTATTATAAAGTGCTAATGATGAATATGATCCGATATTTTGATTCCCAGTCAAACCATAACTACTTCTTAATTTTAAATCACTAATTATTCTGGAATTCTTCAAAAAGTTTTCCTGACTAGCCCTCCAAGCAATACCTGCCGATGGGAATGTACCCCACTTATTATCCGCACCAAATTTTGATGAACCATCTTGCCTAAGTGTTCCGGTAAACATGTATTTGTCCATGAACGCGTAATTTAGCCTTCCAATGTACGACAACAATCCATTTTCCATTGTGTTGCTTTGCGAAGGCCTTGGATTAGCACCAACTCCAAGGTTATTAAATTCAAACTTATTGGTGAAGAAGTCATCTGTTTCGCTAAATACACTTTCTATTTTTGTGCCTTGTGCAGTATATCCACCTAAAACTGTAAGCCTGTGTCCTCCGGCAAATTCTCTCTTATAAGTAAGTGTATATTCAGCTAACCAGGTCAAACTCTGCACTGCTCCAATTGAAGCAACACCGACATTTGGTAAAGCCTGAATTTGGGCTGTATTTGGAACATAAACGTTTCGCTTCGAATTTATTAAATCGGCGCCAAAATTGGCCCGAAAATTAAGTCCATCAATAATTTCGATATCAGCAAATGCACTACTTAATAGTCGGTTGGTATAGGTAATATCACTTCTCGTTTTAGCGATAGAAACCGGATTTTCAAGAATTTTATTTGCCTCAGAATAATTATGAACATAATTTCCATTAGCATCCATGATAGGTATAACCGGGGTTGTTGCCAAAGCATTCCAAAGTGGTGAATCATTTTGATAACCTGATCCATCGGAAGGTACTGCATCGTTCACCGTATGATTGGCCGTCATATTCACACCCATTTTAATTCTGTCACTAAGTGTTTGATCTAAGTTAAATCGTAAACCATAACGTTTAAAGTTAGATTCAATAATGATTCCATCCTGGTCCAAATAGCTACCAGCAACCAAATATTTCGACTTTTCAGTTCCGCCTGAAACAGAAAGGTTATAAGTGTGCGTAAGAGCAGTTCTGAAAATAGCATCCTGCCAATCAGTGCCTTCGCCAAGATCTTTTGGAAGTGGTTTTTTTACACCGTCATAAATAAGCGGAAGCGAATTGTTTGTACACCATTCATTTGTTAATTCTGCCAATTCCTCTGCATTGCATAAATCGAGTTTTTTTCTGACTGTAGCTAAATTTAACGAATAATCGAAATCAACTTTCGCTTTTCCGGCCTTTCCATTTTTTGTAGTAATTAGAATTACCCCATTTGCTCCGCGTGAGCCATAAATTGCAGTAGCAGAAGCATCTTTCGATATTTCTACGGATTCAATTCCACTTGGATTAATGGAGGAAAGCGGACTTGGAGAAAAAGCAGTATTACCAGCTCCCTGAGGTGCTGTATTATTATTATCGATCGGAAATCCATCAATTACATATAATGGTTCGCTTGATGCATTAGTAGAATTAGTTCCCCTGATTCTAATTCGGATATCCCCGCCGGGCGCATTCGATGCATTTTTAATATCCACACCAGCAGCTCTTCCCTGTAAAGATTGAACAATGGTATTTGCTGGTGTTTTTTCCAGATCTTCTCCCTTCATTGATAAAGTTGCTCCGGCAAGGTCTGATTTTTTCATTGTTCCATATCCAATGGCCACAACTTCTTCAATCCCAACTGTTTCTTCAGCAAGAGTGACATTAATTGCAGTCTTGTTTCCAACGGCAACTTCCTGCATTTACATCTCAACAAACGAAAACTGTAAAGTGGCATTTGCCGGGATATTGGCCAGTGAGTAACTTCCATTGGCATCAGTTATTACACCTATGGTGGTTCCTTTTACCACCACAGAGACACCCGGAAGTGTAGCACCTGTAACATCAGTAACCTTTCCGGAAACGGATTTTTGCTGCTGGCTAAGTGAACTCCCTGTTTCTTTTCCGGAAAGGATAATTTGCCGGTTATTGATGGTGTATTCTATGTCCGTATCTTTGAATACCACATCTAATATTTCAGTGATCGTTTTATCCTTTAGATCAACTGAAACTTTTTTATCAAGTTTGACAATCTTGTTGTTGTAAAAGAAGAAGAACTCGGATTGAGCCTCAATTTTCTCCAGTGCAACTACAATACTTGACTCGTCAACCTTTACATCCATTCGTTTGGTTTGGGCGTAATTGTCTAACGCGAATGTTTGCATACTGGCAAAAACCACAATGAAAATAGTAATTTTCATGATTTTTAGGAATTTTCCACCACAAGCAAATAAATGCCTGTGATTCGTTAAGAACCATCTTTTTTTCATACTTTTGATTTTTCTAGGATTGATTATTAATAAATGATTGATTCACTAAGGGTGGTGCCGCAAACACTGCCCTTATTATTTTAATTTAATTTTTACGGTTTATATACACCTCCCTTTCTTTAATTAATGTTTTTATTCTTGTGGATATTTCTATCATTTTCAGCACTTCTCCCAATGTTTCGTCCTGAATAGTTGCTGTGTACATCAAACCGGAGTCCTTTAACCGCGGATCAAGGTGTATCTTATAGTTGAACCATCTTTCGAGTTGTACCGTTACATCTGACAAGGATGTATTCCGGAAAATCAGTTTTCCGTCTTTCCATGAAGTGGTTAGAGAAGTCTCTACATCCCTGACCACCATCATATGGGTAGTTTTATCGAGAATAGCTTTTTGTCCGGGA
>JAVHPO010000103.1:19901-21662 GCA_036170635.1 Prolixibacteraceae bacterium
ATCCCTGACCACCATCATATGGGTAGTTTTATCGAGAATAGCTTTTTGTCCGGGACTTATGCGGGTTAATTCATTGCCATTCAGGCCAATTATAGCGATTGATCCCTCTTCCAGCGTTGAAGCAATTTGCTGATCATTTGCATAACTTGACACATCAAACGAAGTCCCCAATGCTTTTATACTTAATCCATCGGTTTCAACAAAAAATGGATGTTTCTTATCATGGGCGACCTTAAAATATCCTTGCCCCGACAATTTAACTCTCCGATTATCCTGATGATTTAGTGCAAGCGGATATTCAAGCATACTGCCCGAGTTCAGCCATACTTCTGTTTGATCAGGCAATGTAAAATGAACCCTGGAACCCGGGTTCGCGGTCACTCGCTGGTTGGCAGTCGAAGCTATCATTTGATCCAACCGTTTGTCCATCCGGTAAATAACAAATACTGACCCCAGTAAAAGAGGGATAAACAACACAGCGGCAATACGCAGTAGATAATTTTTCCAATTGGAGGGAAAAAGTTGGCGCTCCTTTTTTGATGAATTTATTTTTTGATTTATTTTGGAAAGGATCTGGTTCTTGATAAGCTGGATTTGCATTTCATCAGCGACAATCTCCTGATTTTCCGTGCCCAACCAGTGTTCCCGCATCAATAAATCCAATTGATGATCCTGAAAGGAGGCCTGGATATAGCTTATTAGATCATCCTTTTCAGCGCTGGTTAGCTCTCCGGAAAGCATCCGGTCGCGCAAGTATTTATAATCTATTTCGTGATTTGTACCCATTTTGACTTTTGGTTATTCAAACAGGTATACACTTATGGGGCACAAAACCCCTATTACGTTTTAATCTTTTTTAACCTAAAAAAACAATTCGAAAAAGATAATCCCGGAAAAACCAAGGGAACGAAGGGTTTTCCGAATCTTGGCCAGGGATGAGGTCATCTGATTTTCAACTGTTTTGACGGAAATATTCATCTTCGTTGCAATCTCTGTATTCGAAAGAGACTTCTCTTTGCTCAATAAATAAATTTCTTTTCTGCGAGGGCTCAATTGTTCTATTGCTTCGTGGTATGCTTTTTCAAGCTCATTGAAATTCAGCTCCGCATCGAGCAAAACATTTCTTTCAGAATTAATTTTCACATAATTCAGATAAGCTTGCTCTGATTTTGATTTGCGGATTGTATTTAAGATGCCATTTCTGGCAATGGTAAACAAATAGGACTCAAACGATTTCTGAGTAGACAATTCTGTCCTGTTGTCCCAGATTTTTAAAAAAACATCCTGGACAATTTCTTCCGCGTCTGCTGCCGATTTCAAATATCCCATGGAAAAATGGTACAATCGTTTTGCATACCGATCAAATAGCTCGTTAAAAGCAGTAAGATCACCATTCATTAAGGCAAGTATCAAATCGGTTTCCGAAATCATGGGCAGTTTTTCAAAAGAGAAAGTCAATCAGTTTGGTCACCACAAAATAAGTCTAATTTTGTGATTTTCAAAAAACAAATTAATTTGGTTAATGTCAGCCTAATGAAATCCTTTCAACTTAATATTGGCAAAAAGATCTACCATCTTAAAAAATGTGATCATCTCATTTTTTTTCCCGTACTTTGAACTTTGAATGACACAACTATCAAATAATCAGAATGGAGCAGTTTGATCTTGCGGTAATTGGCAGTGGACCAGGTGGTTTAGCAGCCACCATGCGTGCCCTCGACTTTGGGAAAAGCGTTTGTATCATCGAAGCAGGGCATTTAG
>JAVHPO010000104.1:0-3175 GCA_036170635.1 Prolixibacteraceae bacterium
TTAAATTTCATTGTGGAGCTATAAATACTCTGTGTAAGAATTTTAAACAGCTTCTGAAATATTTTGCAAAAAATTTCAAAAAAAATTCAGATTTGCTTATTTCTTCACGATTCCTTCATAATTGGTATCGTAGGTTTGTCATGTAAACAATTATAAAAATATTCAATATGAAAAAGTTAGTTATGTTTTTAAGCTTCGCTCTTATCATGGGTGCAGTTACAGCCAATGCACAAGCTCCTAAAAAAGACGCAAAAGCAGCTCCTGCAAAAACTGAAGCTCCTGCCGCTAAGAAAGAGGTTAAAAAAGATGCAAAAGCAGCTCCTGCCGCTAAGAAAGTGGTTAAGAAAGATGCAAAACCAGCTGCTGCTCCTGTTAAAAAGTAAGCATTTCGTGGTGAATTATAAAAAGACCGTCGGTAGTTACCGGGGGTCTTTTTTTTGATACTCATTTTTTCAGATCCCTGAAGTTACTTCAAGCAGACTCAACCCTCTTTTAATCTTGCATTAATTTAGTTTTTTGTATTTTCGGCCTGAAAATTAGTTTGAGTTTTGGTTAACAATTTGAATGTCAAATCTTTTTAGATAGGATGGCTTTTAATAGGGGAATTTTTCAGCGAACAGAGTTACTTCTTGGGAAGGAGCGAATGGAAAGAGTCATGTCCAAAAACGTGATTATTTTTGGAATAGGCGGTGTTGGAAGCTGGTGTGCAGAGAGTTTGGTAAGAAGCGGTATTCAACGATTGACGCTGGTTGATTCTGACCGGATTTGTGTGACCAACATCAACAGGCAATTGCATGCAACTATACATACAGTTGGTGAAGTAAAAACAGAGGCGCTTAAGAACCGGCTTCTTGAGATCAATCCTTCCGCTGAAATTCAATCCATTCAAAAGATTTACAACAGAGATAACCACGATTTTTTTGAACTCGACAAATACGATTTCATCATAGATGCCATAGACAGTCTCAGCAACAAAACCCATCTGATCAGACAGGCTACCAAGACCAATGCCGTTTTTTTTTCCTCCATGGGAGCTTCCCTGAAAATAGACCCGACAAAAATCAGGGTAGCCGAATTTTGGAAGGTAATCAGATGCCCGCTTGCGGCCAAAATAAGGAAAATGATCCGAAAAGGAGAGTTGCCGGCAAAAGAATTCATGTGTGTATTCAGTGAGGAACTTCTCGAGAACAGCGGAAGCGGTTCCTCCTGCGGAACCGACAAATGTTTGTGCCCGAAGGCAACAAAAGGTCCCGGTGACCCCGACCTGGCCGACCACGAATGGTGTAGTCAGAAAGCCGTTATCAACGGGACCCTTGCCCACATCACTGCCATTTACGGATTTACCCTGGCAGGATTGGTGATTCAGCACATTTACAACGAGGTATAACCGTTAAGCTGCAAATTCAAAGGTTGACACTTTCACGCTCACAGGTGTGGTGTTCCTAAGGTTATCGTTGATCGGGCAACGGTTTTCGACCTCCTTCAGCCATTTATCTATCGACAACTGATCGGCGTCAGTATCAATACTTAGATTGACATGAATATTTTGGAATCCGGCCCTCTCTTCGTTCGATTGACCAAAGAGTCTGGCCGGATTGAGGTCTCCATTAACTTCGATGGCCAGTTTCTTTATTCCTATGCCGAATTCTTTGGCAACCAGATGGGCAACCACATTCAGGCAACCTGCATAGCCAGCCAGCAAATATTCTACCGGATTTGGACCGTGGTCTGTTCCGCCCAGCGCTGCCGGCTCATCAACGATAACTTTAAAGTTCCTGGCATTTGCCACGAATTTTGTAGGGTTTTCATTTCCCCCATTGATTGAAAAATTTAAGAGTCCCATTTTATTTGAATTTAAATGATTAGCAATTGTTTTACTAAGGCAAAGATGAGGTAGTATCGGACACTGCACAATACCTGCTAAGTAGTATTTCTTATACCCATTTCAAGGTATTATTGCCGAAAATCCCTCTTTTGTTGGATTATTAACTTCAAACAGTTAAAATTGTAAGACAATTATATACCAGATTTCACTGATGATAGTAATCCGGCCCATACAACCATCCGACAACGAAATACTTGCCGTTATAATTCGAAATACCTTGAAGGAATTTGGTGCGAATCATCCCGGTACGGTCTATTTTGATGATGCTACAGACCATCTCTATGAGGTGTTCAGGGCAGATCGCTCCCACTATCTTGTTGCGGAATTGGATGGCAGGATTGTTGGAGGAGGGGGGATTTTTCCAACTTCCGGTTTGCCGGAAGATACCTGCGAACTGGTAAAAATGTATCTGCTACCGGAAGCCCGGGGGATTGGCCTGGGAAGATCGATACTCGAAAAATGTCTGGAAAGTGCCCGGGATTTTGGTTTTGGCAGGATTTACCTCGAAACGATGCCCGAACTTAACCTGGCATTGAAGACTTATGAAAAGATGGGATTCACCTATCTTTGTTCTGCGCTTGGAAACAGTGGCCATTTCGGATGCGATCTTCACATGATCCGCGATCTTTAAAAAATGAGTCCGCACCGAAAAGTCTAAATATAGTATTCGATGTTATCAATCCAACCTGCTTTGATGGCATGAATAATTAATTCTGAGGCATTTGTGACGCCTATTTTTTTAAATATATTCTTTCTGTGTGTACTCACGGTATGATTACTAATATTTCGTTTGGCGGCAATCTCTTTGGTTGTGAGTCCATTGGCAATCATTCTAACTATTTCAATTTCCGTAGTCGTCAGGATTTTTGGTTCATCAGGTACAAATTTATTCTCTCCAAGATCAAGATAAAGATCCAAAATTTCATCAGAATAGAACTTCTTTCCTTTAAGTGTTGCCTGAATTGCGGACAATAACTCTTCTTTATCCACATTTTTGTAGACCACATTCTTTATTCCAATTCTTGACAACAACAAAAATTCATTTTTGCTGACAGCATTGGTTAATACCAGCACTTTAATCCGGGGATAAAGCTCTGTGATTGTTTTGAGATCATCGATACTATTGTAGTCAATTGTAGCTATATCGGTGATTAATAAAGTATTGGGTTGAGTATTAAGCAGGTTGAATAGTTCGGTTCTTGATCTTGCAACACCGGTAAGCGAATACCTTACATCTTCCAAAATCATGTTTCTGATTGTCTCAGCAACAAGATATTGAGAATCAGCGAT
>JAVHPO010000104.1:3275-4986 GCA_036170635.1 Prolixibacteraceae bacterium
ATATCCTCAACATGTTCAATCCCAACTGAAAGGCGGATTAGTCCGGGAACCACACCGGAAGTTCGCTGCTCTTCAGCCGACAACTGTTGATGAGTGGTAGAAGCCGGGTGTATGATTAACGTTTTTGCATCACCTACGTTGGCAAGATGACTGATCAGGGTCAGACTATTGATAAATTCGTCGGCTGCCTCCGTACCTCCTTTGATATGAAAAGACAAGACCCCTCCAAATCCAACTTTAAGGTACTTCTTCGCCAAAGTATGGTAAGGGCTTGTTTGCAATCCGGGATAATTAACTTTTTTAACCTGTGCGTGCGATGAAAGCCAGTCTGCAACGATTTTGGCATTGCCAACATGGCGCTCAATTCTCAAAGAAAGTGTCTCAAGACCCTGAAGCAACAAAAAAGCATTGAAGGGACTTAATGCGGAACCGTAGTCCCGGAGACCCTCAACCCTTGCACGAATGATAAAAGCGATGTTGCCAAAAGGTCCATTGGCGCCAAAGACATCCCAAAAGATCAGCCCATGGTATCCTTCTGAAGGTTCTGTAAATTGTGGAAATTTCCCGTTTGCCCAGTTGAAATTGCCGGCATCGACGATGACGCCGCCAATACTCGTTCCATGACCGCCAATCCATTTTGTTGCAGATTCAACAACAATGTTGGCCCCATGTTCAATAGGACGGAAAATGTATCCCGCTGCACCAAATGTATTGTCCACAATCAAAGGGATGTTATGCTTTTTTGCGACAGCCGCTATTGCTTCAAAATCAGGAACATTGAACTCCGGATTTCCTATTGTTTCGAGGTAGATTGCTTTTGTATTTTCATCGATGGCCGCTTCAAAATCTTCGGGAGCATCGCCGTTCACAAATTTCACCTGAATGCCCAGACGCTTGAACTGCACCTTGAACTGATTATAGGTGCCACCATAGACAAAGGAGGTTGAAACGAAATTGTCTCCCGCCTGCAGAATATTGGTCAGGGCTATAAACTGTGCGGCCTGACCAGATGAAGTTGCCAATGCAGCAACACCCCCTTCCAGTGCAGCGATCCGTTTTTCGAAAACATCCGTTGTCGGATTCATGAGCCGGGTGTATATATTCCCAAACTCTTTCAATCCAAAAAGATTGGCGGCATGTTCAGAATTGTTGAAAACATATGAAGTTGTTTGGTAGATTGGAACTGCCCTGGAGTTGGTAGTTTTATCGACTTCCTGACCTGCATGAAGCTGCAGGGTTTCGAATTTTAAAGTGTGCTCTGACATAACCTGTTTATTTTTAAGTATTTATTATTTACTGAAATTTCTTTCCTACCCGACACTGCAAAAATGATGAGCTAAAACCAACTTTGAAATACCTTATTTCAGGTATTTTATTACCTGCAAACGGGTATTTCTTTGTCAGTGTTCCGGAAAATGCCTCGCAAAGAGTGGGTTTTGATTAAAAATATTCACTATTTTTGGTCGTATTTTAAATGCATGGAAAGAAATATTTTTTCTGTTAATAATTCTCTTATGTAACCTGAAACCTTTACCTGTAACAAGTTTTTAAGCTGTCCGGAATAATTCCTTCCATCGGTTTCTTGCCAGGCAATTGATGCCTAATCATCTATAGTCAAAAAATTAAAGAGCATGAACAAAAGAATTTTTTATTTGGTTGCTGCAGGAGTTCTCCTTTTTTTATCCGCCTGCGACGATGAGGACAAGGTCAA
>JAVHPO010000105.1:0-2761 GCA_036170635.1 Prolixibacteraceae bacterium
AAATATTTCCTCCCAAACCACGCGATTTTTACATGGGATTTGTCGACTGGGCGCCTACACCGCCTGATAATTATATGGGTATCTTCCGCGAAGTATATATCAAAAGAACTGGATTGGTCTCGATGGACAGAATTTTCGTAGCTCCGGATGTGGATCTGAAAACATTGAAAAGTGCGACATTGGCTGTTACCGCAGATGTTACCAATTACTCGAAAGAAAAGAAACAAGTAGAAATAAATGGAAATATTGAAAATATAACTTTTAGTTCAACCTTTCCGCTTAATCCCGGTGAAACAAAACCGGTCAAGTTCGACCTGAAAGTGGAAAATCCCCGTCTTTGGTGGCCAAACGGATTGGGAAAACCTGAAATGTATGACCTGAAGGTGGAGCTGAAAGATGGTTTTCAGGTAGCCGACCGGCAGTCGAAAAGATTCGGTATCCGTAAAATTGAGACCTATCTCACCAAAGATACCGTACGTGGATATAAAGTCAATAGACGCGAAGTGCTGATCAAAAGCGGTGGATGGGTCGATGATCTTTTCCTGCGTTATATGCCTGCAAAAGATGCAGACCAGATCCGGATGGTCAAAGAGATGAACATGAACTCGATCCGTTTCGAAGGCATCTGGGGAAACAACCACCACATTTTCGACCTCTGTGACGAAAATGGAATCCTGATGTTGGTTGGCTGGAGCTGCCAGTGGGAGTGGCCCGATTACCTTGGCCTGGAAATGAAGGTGGTGGAGGGTGACGCCGGTCAGACAATCGCCGATGGTGTTGAACAAAACGGGGTCAAGCTTACTCCAAAAGAGGAGGATCTGCTGGTTCTATACCTCAAAGATCAGGTGACCTGGTTGCGTAACCACCCCTCCATCCTGACCTGGGCAACCGGCAGTGATGCCTACCCGAAAACAGAACTGGAAGCAAAATACATTGAGGTATTGAAAAAGATCGATACCACCAGACCAATGCTTATCTCTTCAGGCAAATTTACCAGCAAAATTTCCGGTCCTTCTGGAATGAAGATGAATGGTCCTTACGAATATGTCCCTCCGGTTTATTGGTATGAAGACAAGAAAACGGGCGGCGCGTTTGGGTTCAATTCAGAAACCGGTCCCGGCCCGCAGATCCCACCAATCTGGTGTATCAAACAGATGATGCCTACAGAGAAGCTATGGCCTCCGCTGAACGATCAATGGGACTGGCATTCGGGAAGAAAAGATTTTGGCTCGGTGAAGGTATATCTCACCGCGCTGAACAAAAGATATGGCGAACCAAAGAATCTGGAAGAGTTGGCGTTGAAATCGCAACTGATGAATTACGAAGCGATCCGGCCCATGTTCGAGGCATTTGTGGTGAACAAACCCGTTTCAACCGGCGTGGTGCAGTGGATGCTCAATTCGCCCTGGCCCGAGTTCTACTGGCAGTTGTACGACTACTCTTTGATGCCGACAGGGGCGCTGTATGGCACCAAGAAAGCCTGTGTGCCATTGAACCTGATGTACAATTACTTCGACAAAGGGATCTATGTCAGCAACGATGGGGTGGGTGCGATGGATAATTTCGATGCGGAAATTTCTCTATGGAATCTTCAGTCAGAGAAGATATTTGAGAAATCAATTAAAGTTTCTGCACTTGAAAACCAATCAAAATTTCTGAGTGAGCTGCCTGCGCTCAAAGGCGATCGTGAGGTTTATTTTCTGGACCTGAAACTGAAAAAACCTAACGGGGAAGTTGTTGCGGATAACTTCTACTGGATTTCGACACAGCCCGATCAGATGGCCTGGGACAAATACCTTTGGTTTTATACACCGCAGAAAACATATGCTGATTATACAAAGATCAACGTGATGACGCCTGTGAAACCTGAGGTGACGAAGGTTGAAACCACCGAAGGGGATGAGGGGAAGATAACGTTGACGTTGAAGAATCCGGCGAAAGCGATCTCTTTCTTTACCGAAATTGTATTGGAGAAAAAAGCTGCAGGTGCGCCGGTTTTGCCCCAGTTTCTAAGTGATAATTACATATCTCTCCTGCCGGGTGAGACCAAAATCGTAGTCATTAAATACCATCTGAAAGATTTAGCGGGCGATCAGCCGGTGATTAAAATCCAGGGGATCAACCTTCCCGGTAGGATGGAGTTATAGTTTTTATTACACAGAGTTTCACAGAGAAGCACAGAGTTGCACTGAGAAGAATTAAAAAGGTTTAAGTTTGAAATATTTAAAAAGTTTGAAGGGTTACCCCTCCCCGAGCCTGTCGAAGGGAGGAAATTAATTGTCTGAATACCTTAACTTTCCAAACAGTTTTATCCTCTGTGTAACTCTGTGCTTCTCTGTGAAACTCTGTGTAATATTGTAAACGAGAAATAGCCCTAATAATGGACGCGACACAACCCAACAACCCCCTCCATGGTAAAACCCTGGAGATGATCCTGACAGAACTGGTCGAATTTTACAGCTGGCCGCAGCTGGCATACCTGATCCGGATCAACTGTTTTGCCAATGATCCCTCCATCAAATCGAGCCTGACCTTTCTGCGCAAAACCCCATGGGCCAGGAAGAAAGTAGAGGATTTGTACGTGGAGAGTCTGGATGTCAGGAGCAGTAGGAGGCTTCACTCACGGGGTGAAGGAAAACTTGATTAGAGTTAGTAATTTGCATATTAGCTGATTCACCCCGTGAGGAAGCCGGAAAAATTGTTACCTTTGCGCAGATTTTCATACTATATCAATTTGTTTTTCAATGGTAGTATGGAACTC
>JAVHPO010000105.1:2861-4975 GCA_036170635.1 Prolixibacteraceae bacterium
TTCGTTTCAGACAATCAGCAGGAATAATGGGACATAAGTCAGGTTTTGTAAATATTATAGGTAATCCAAACGTAGGCAAGTCAACCTTGATGAACGCCATGGTGGGGGAGAAGCTTTCGATTATCACATCGAAAATGCAGACCACCCGTCACCGCATCAAAGGAATTGTCAATGGAGAGGATTTCCAGATTGTTTACTCTGATACGCCCGGAATTTTAAAACCTGTCTACAAGCTTCAGGAGAGCATGCTTAAAACGGTAGATACCGCTTTGAGCGATGCCGATGTTTTGCTTTACGTCACTGACATGGTGGAAAGCATCGACAAAAACATAGAATACCTAGATAAATTGAAGACGGCGGAAGTACCGGTTTTGATTTTGATCAATAAGATCGATCTGACCGACCAACCCGCATTGATTAAGCTCGTGGAACAGTGGAAAGTGCTGGTACCTAATTCGGAAATAATTCCAATCTCGGCCAAGGAGAAGTTTAACCTCGAGTATGTCTTCGCACGTATTCTGGCCAACCTTCCGGAGGGATTGCCCTATTTTCCGAAAGATGAACTGACCGATCGCAATGAGCGTTTCTTTGCCCAGGAGATTATCCGCGAAAAGATTCTTCTTTTCTACGATAAGGAGATTCCGTACTCGGTAGAGATCGAAGTAGAATCCTTCAAAGATGAAGTGAAACTACTCAGAATTGCAGCGGTCATCCATGTGTCGCGCGAAACCCAGAAGGGGATCATTATTGGTCACAGGGGAGAGGCTCTGAAAAGAGTCGGAACGGCTGCCAGGATAGATATGGAAGAATTTTTCAGCAAGAAAGTTTTTCTGGAACTGTTCGTTAAGGTGACCAAAGAGTGGCGCGACAAGGAGATCCAACTCCGTAATTTTGGATACGAACAACAATAAGGCACTATTTCATTTCATGAGCAACATCATTGCAATCGTTGGACGCCCGAACGTAGGCAAATCCACCTTTTTTAACAGGCTTACCGAGTCCAGAATGGCCATCGTTGACGATGAGCCGGGGGTAACCCGTGACCGTAATTACGGTAAATCCATCTGGAACGGCAAAGAATTTTCAGTTATCGATACCGGAGGATATGTATCCGGATCAGAAGATGTTTTTGAAGGAGAGATCCGCAGACAGGTTAACCTGGCCATCGGAGAGGCCGACCTGATACTTTTTCTGGTGGATGTCGAAATGGGTGTCACCGACCTCGATATGGAGGTGAACAACCTGCTCCGCAAAAGCAAGAAATCCTACATGACGGTTGTTAACAAAGTCGACAACCACAAACGCGCGCTCGATGCCAACGAATTTTTCAACATGGGCGTTGAGGAAATTTACTGTGTCTCCTCCATCAATGGATTGGGTACAGGTGATCTGCTCGATGAGGTGGTGAAACACTTCCCCGAACCTGTTGAGGAGGTTGAAGAGTCGCACATTCCGGTTATCGCCATTGTTGGCAGACCTAACGTAGGAAAGTCTTCTACCATCAATACCCTGATCGGGGAAGAACGTCACATTGTTACTGAAGTAGCGGGTACAACACGTGATTCCGTTGCCCAGCGCTACACCAAATTCGGGTATGATTTTATCCTGATAGATACGGCTGGCCTGCGAAAAAAGGCTAAAGAAAAAGAGGATGTTGAATTTTACTCCGTCATGCGTTCGGTAAGGACCATCGAAAATGCCGATGTCTGCGTGATGATGCTGGATGCTACCCGCGGTGTTGAGGCACAGGACGTTTCGATTTTCCACCTCATTCACCGGAACAAAAAGGGGGTTGTGGTTGTCGTGAACAAGTGGGACCTGATTGAGAAGGACAACAAGACCATGAAGGAGTTTGAGGCGCAGATTTACGAGAAATTTGCCCCTGTTACAGATGTCCCGATTGTCTTTAGCTCCGCCGTTACCAAGCAGAGAGTTTTGAAGATTCTTGAGGAGGCGATGCGTGTTTACAACAACAAGACCAAGCACGTTCCTACTTCTAAATTGAACGAACTGTTGGAGGAAGCGCTTGAATCATTTGCACCTCCTGCCTACAAAGGGAAATACATCAAGATCAAATATGTTACGCAGTTGCCAAGATACCAGACTCCCTGTTT
>JAVHPO010000106.1:0-21540 GCA_036170635.1 Prolixibacteraceae bacterium
CTTTGTTGTGTTACTGAGACAACCGGAGGACACCGGTGTGTGTGTACAGACGGACCCGTATTTGACATAAAACAGTTGAAATGGCAGAATTAAGTATTGATATTGCCGGACTAAAACTTAAAAATCCTGTGATGACTGCATCGGGAACGTTTGGTTTTGGCGTTGAGTTTGATGATTTCTTTGATTTAAATACCCTGGGAGGCTTTGTTGTTAAGGGGACTACACTTCATCCAAGACAAGGGAATTCCTATCCCCGAATGGCTGAAACCCCTTCAGGAATGCTTAATGCAGTGGGGTTACAAAATGGTGGGGTTAAATATTTTGCTGAGAATATCTATCCGCGTTTGCTCGTTTATGATACAAATATACTGGTCAATGTTTCGGGATCTACAGTCGAAGAGTACATTGCCTGTGCCGAACAAATCAATGAGCTGGATCATATTGCGGGTATTGAACTCAATATATCCTGTCCAAATGTGAAGGAAGGTGGCATGGCATTCGGCACTAGCTGTCCAGCTGCAGAGGCAGTGGTAAAAGCTGTAAGAAAGGTCTATAACAAACCTTTGATGGTTAAACTTTCACCAAACGTAACCGACATAACCGATATTGCACTTGCTGTGGAGGCAGGCGGTGCAGACAGTATCTCTTTAATTAATACTATTTTAGCTATGGCCATTCACGCTGAAAGCAGAAAACCGGTACTTTCTACTGTCACAGGTGGACTTTCCGGTCCGGCCATAAAGCCTATTGCACTCCGGATGGTTTGGCAAGTATCTAAGTCGGTTAAGATTCCTGTTATAGGAATGGGCGGAATCATGAACGCTACGGATGCCATTGAATTCTTCCTTGCCGGAGCCTCAGCCATCCAGGTTGGAACAGCCAATTTTATCGATCCCATGGCAACTCAGCATATCATTGCAGGTATTGAAAATTATCTTGATAGACACAAATTTAAATCTATCACAGAGATCATTGGTTGTTTACAATTGTAACTAATCAGGGTTCAAAATCAAATCTATTTGTTGACATATGTAATTCACATTTGTATGCGTTTCAAATTTATTCTATTTACTTTTGTTACTCTTCTATTCCTGCTTATACCTGCATTTTACGGTTTTCATCCTCAAAATTTGCGTAAGAAGATCGCATTACTGGAAAATCAAAGAATTAATAAGCTGATAATTAAAAGAATAGTTCAATCCGAAAACACAGATTTGCTTGATAGGGGTTTTGAAAGGTTCAGGGAACAAAATCTCTTGAAGGGATTGGCTGTTGCAATAGTAAAAGATGAGAAACTTATTTTTGCCAAGGGTTATGGATATGCTGATACTGAAGCAAAAATTTTAGCATCACCTGAACAGCTATTCAGAATTGCCAGTGTTTCCAAACTGATCACCTCCATAGCCATCATGAAACTTGTTGAGAGTGGGAAAATCAAGCTGGATAGTAAGGTCTTTGGAAAATATGGAATTCTAAACGACGAAAAATTGGGTCAAATAAAGGATAACAGGCTGGAAAACATCACTGTACGCAATCTTTTGAATCATTCCGGCGGATGGACCCAGAGATATGGAGACATTGCTTTTCTCCCTAGAATCGTTTCTGAGCAGACAGGTGATCCAATGCCATTAAATATTAATTCTTATCTAAAGTTCGTTACTTCCAAGCGTCTGCATTTTGAACCTGGGTCCTCCAGCGCCTATTCAAACCTCGGTTACATGATATTAGGAGAGGTGGTGGCACGAGTCTCTAAAACCAACTATGAAAAATTTGTGAAAGAAAATGTCCTTAAGCCAGCACACATATATGACATGCAGCTAGGAGGAAGTTTTGAGAATGAAAAGCTTTTGGAGGAGGTTAGATACTACCAGCCGGAAGATGCACAACCGGTCGAGGCTTACGATGGCAGTGGACGTATGGTCCCAAAGATATATGGAAGCACGAATATGGCGTTGTTGGGGTCTGCTGGCGGTTGGATTGCCTCCCCAGTCGATTTGATGAAGCTTTTGGTGGTCATTGACGGTGATTCGCGAACAAAAGATATTCTATCGGCGAAAAGTATTGCCGAAATGACTCATGTTGACGAAAAAGGGTTGGATCCATTGGGCTGGCGAAGCACCAACGAAAATGGCGAATGGTGGAGGACCGGAACGCTTCCCGGCTCTTCGGCGCTTATAAAGAGAGAACCAAATGGTATTTCCTGGGTCATGATAACAAATACCAGTAACTACAAAGGTCCGCATCTTGCCATTGAGATGGATAGGATCATGTCCTCGACCCTCCGGAAAATAAACAAATGGCCGGATTACGATTTGTTTGATTTCTTCCCCAAGTAAACATTCCCGTGTTTTAATTTGTTACCTTCTGACATGTCTTGCGTATATCAACCCGACGAGCGCTTATAAATGCTCATTTAACGGGAAAATTAATTACATTAAAAATGTCGGAATTTGAGGTATTAGTCCCAAAGCTGGGGGAAAGTATTCAGGAAGCTACGATTACCAAAATCTTTGTTAAAATTGGTGATACGGTCACGGAAGATGATTTGTTATTTGAAGTTGCTACAGACAAAGTCGATTCTGAAATTCCTTCTCCGGTATCCGGGACGATTAAGTCCATAAATTGTAAGGTTGATGACCTTCTTGCTGTCGGAAAAATTGCCATGGTTATTGATCTCGAAGGAACAGGAGAAAAGCCATCTGACAAAGTTGTTACCGATGTTTCTGTTGCAATGCCAGCAGAGAGTGCCTCTGACGCAAAATTGCCAGAAATTCCCCGTGCAAAGGTTTTATCTGCCAGATTTTACTCTCCATTGGTTAAAAACATGGCCAGGAAAGAGGGAATACTCTTGGAGGAGTTGGAAGGTGTTGAGGGAAGTGGAATTGGGGGGAGAATTCAAAAGAATGATTTGATAAAATACATCGAAGGGCGTGGAATAAATATTACAAATACCTCTTCGCAGAAAAATATTGGTTCATCAGAAGAAAAAAATGAAAATCCAGTTGTGACCCAGCGGCCTCAGGTCTCTGTTTCCATTGGGGCAGAGGATACAATAATCGAGATGGACCGTGTTAGGAAGCTGATTGCTAAACATATGGTAATGTCGAAGCAGACTGCGCCACACGTTACATCTTTTGTCGAGGCAGATGCCACTGAAATGGTGCTGTGGCGCAATCGAAACAAGGACGAATTTCAGTCAAAATACGGGGAAAAGCTTACTTTTTTACCCTTCTTTACCGAAGCAGTTGCCAAAGCGATTACTGAATATCCGATGATCAACAGTTCGGTAGACGGCGAACAGATCATTTTAAGAAAAAGAATCAATGTTGGTATTGCCGTGGCTACCAACAGTGGTAATTTAATGGTTCCTGTTATCAAAGATGCCGACAGTAAGAATCTCCTTGGTTTAACCAAAGATATCAATCAATTTGCTGAAGCAGGCCGAAAAGAAAAGTTGCAACCTGACTCCCTTCAAGGAGGAACCTTTACCATTACCAATTTTGGTTCGTTCGGTAATACCATGGGTACCCCAATCATTAATCAACCTCAGGTCGCCATCCTGGCGATCGGAACAATAGAGAAGAAGCCAGCCGTTATTGAGACTGTTATGGGGGACGCCATAGTTGTAAGACACAAGGTTTTCCTATCACTTTCCTATGACCATAGGGTTGTAGACGGCATGCTTGGAGGTAGATTTCTAAGGAGAATTGCTGATCTTATTGAAGATTTTGATCCTAAACGAACAGTATAATTAAATATGAAGAATTTATACGACTTACCTGTACCACAAAAATTCTCAATCTTACAAACAGAAAAGTCGACCTTACAAAAATGGTACCATTTAATGGTTCTTGGAAGGATGCTGGATGAAAAGGCGCCAAATTATCTGAAACAGGCTATTGGATGGTCTTATCATGCTCCTTATGCCGGACATGACGGCATTCAGTTGGCTATTGGACAGATCTTTGATAAAGAGAAAGACCATCTTTTCCCCTATTACAGAGACCTTCTTACCAATTTAGCTGCCGGGTTAACAGCTGAAGAGATCATTTTGAACGGCATTTCAAAGGCAAACGATGTCAATTCGGGTGGTCGGCACATGTCAAACCATTTTGGAAAACCCGAATGGAACATACACAATGTATCATCGAGCACAGGAAACCACACACTCCATGCAGCAGGAGTTGGTCGTGCTATCAAATATTACAAAGGAAAAGGTGTATCAATAAGTTCACAGGGAGAGTCATCTGTCAGCGAAGGCTATGTATATGAGGCCATCAACGGGGCTTCGACAGAAGGATTGCCGGTAATTTTCGTTTTTCAGGACAATGGATATGGTATATCTGTTCCCAAAAAGGATCAGACTGCCAATCGTAAAGTTGCTAATAACTTCGTGGGATTTAAGAATTTACGGGTTATACACTGTAACGGGAAAGATGTGTTTGATTCCATTAATGCCATGGAAGAGGCTAAAAATTGGGTCATTCAGAACCAAATGCCTTGCATAGTCCAGGCGAATTGCATACGCATCCATTCACACTCCAATTCAGACCGTCATGATCTCTACAGAAATGAGGCTGAATTGAATTATGTCAGGGAATATGATCCTTTGGCAAAATTTAAAAGATTGTTGCAAAGATACGAAAGGCTAACTGAGGAAGAGTTGAATGCCATAGAGGAAAAAGCCAAAGAGGAGGTAAAGCTGGCACACCAGTTCGCACTTCATTCGCCGGATCCAGACCCCAAAAGCATTCATGATTTCGTTTATGCACAGGCATTTGAGTCCAGCAAATATCCCAATGGAATTCCACATGCTGACAATCCGGGAAATAAGAAAAAGCTGATTGAAGCGATTAATGAGACACTGAAGATCGAATTCACGCGTAACCCTGACACATTTCTTTGGGGACAGGACATTGCCAATAAAGAAAAAGGAGGAATATTCAACGTTTCCAAGGGTTTACAAAAGGAATTCGGAAAACAACGCGTTTTCAATGGTCCGATAGCAGAAGATTTTATTACCGGAACGGCAAATGGGATGTCGAGGTATAACAAGAAGATCCGTATTGTGGTAGAAGGGGCAGAGTTTGCCGATTATTTCTGGCCAGCGATGGAGCAATTTGTAGAAATGACCCATGAATACTGGCGAACAAACGGTCAATTCGCCCCAAACGTTACCATTCGCCTGGCTTCTGGCGGCTACATCGGTGGCGGACTCTATCATTCCCAGACCATTGAGGGTTCGTTGGTTTGTTTTCCGGGAATTCGTATTGTTTATCCCTCTTTTGCAGATGACGCGGCCGGATTGCTTAGAACATCACTCTTGTCCGAAGGCCCGACACTGTTTTTGGAGCCCAAAGCGCTATACAATTCACCGGTGGCCGCGGCAACGGTGCCGGATGATTTCGAGGTTCCGTTTGGAGTGGCCAGGGTAAGAAGGAACGGCAAGGATATGACCCTTATTACCTATGGGAATACCACCCATCTATCGCTTCAGGTTGCAGAGAAAATTTCATCGGAAGGATATGATATTGAAGTAATTGATCTTCGCTCCTTAATTCCGCTTGATAAAGCTGCTATCATTGCTTCCGTAAAAAAGACGGGTAGGGTATTAATCGTTCATGAGGACAAGATTTTTGGAGGATTTGGAGGTGAACTGGCATCAATTATCAGCGAAGAAGCCTTCGAGTACCTGGATGCACCTATTCGCAGGGTTGGTTCGGAATTTATGCCCGTTGGCTTCAACAGAATACTTGAGGCTGCCATCTTACCCAATGAAAACAAAATTTACGAAGCAGCCATTTCGCTATTAAAATATTGATCATCCTGAAAATCGAACAAGGAAAATATTACAATGAAAAAAGTCGCCATTGTCTACAGTTTTAATTCAACCAAATCAGCAAAAATTGCCTCAAAGATTGCGGTCAGCTTTAAGAACCACAAAGTCGAAGAGTTGAATGTCGAAAACTTTAAAGGAGAAGAGTTTCTTTTGTATGACAATTATATTCTAAGTGTTCCTACCTGGTTTGATGGCGAACTGCCCAATTATTGGGATGAAATATTACCGGCACTAAGTAAATTGACATTAAAAGGTAAAAAAATTGCCGTTTTTGGACTTGGGGACCAAAAGAACTATCCCGAAAATTTCTGTGATGCAGTAGGTATTTTAGCCGATTTCTTTGAGGGGCTTGGCGCAACGATCATAGGGTTTACCTCGCCTGAAGGATACTCTTTTGAATCGTCAAAAGCGCTGAAAAACAATATTTTAAGAGGATTGTTGCTTGATCAGGAGAATCAGGCCAAACTGTCTGATGATCGTATTTTAAAGTGGACCAAACAACTGGAAATTGAGTTTAGCTGAATCATTCAGCGATTATTTCCTACCTTTGTGGCGAAGAAGCAATAAAAATTTGACCTGTTTTCATGCTTAAATCACTCAAGGTAATCCTGTTGGTTCTTTTATTGGTGATCGTTTATGTTCTGGTAAACGAGAACTCCGCCTACAATTATATCTATCCTGAATACCGTGTTAAATCTTATGAGATAGAGGTTGTAAACAGCAAATCCATTCTGAATCAGGATCCCGTCTCCCTTATTCCTGTAATATACCACGGCACGCTCGATTTTGATACGATACCGGAGATTGACCGGAAGAGTGTTTTTATCAATTACATGCTACCGGCTATTGTCATTGAAAGGGATAGGCTGTTGGACCTTCTGAGGCATGTAGAATACGTTGAAAACAGGATGGTGAACAGGCTACCGCTTCGTCACGATGATCTTTTGTTTTTCAAGGAGATGATGGAAAAGTATGATGCTGCTTCGATCAAGGATTTGAAGATACGTCTTTATCCACAGCCTGTTAGTTTGATCCTGGCACAGGCCACCATTGAATCCGGCTGGGGAACTTCCAATGTCTTTTCGAAGGCCCACAATCCATTTGGGATCATGTCCTTTTCAACTGATGAACCACGCATGAGGTTTGTCAATCCGGAGCTGAAAACAGAAGTCTTCGTCCGAAGCTATAGGGATGTATTCCAATCTGTTGAGCACTATTTTCTCTTTACGGCGAAATTATCATCGTATGAAAAATTTAGAAAGAAACGATGGGAGAGGGGCACCTCTTTCGATTTGGTAAAACTGATGAAAAGTTACCACAAAAGCATTGAATACACGGAACTCATTGATTCGATCATTCGAACAAATGATTTTGAGAAATATGACAATATCTCTATTAACAAAGACTATTTTGGATACAAGAAGAACTATTTGCAGTTAATCCGGAGCTATTTCGAGGATTATTTCTAACATAATAAAAGAATATCATTAATTCTTAAGAACAAGAATTAAGTAAAGTATTAAAATACTGAGAGTTAAATGAAACATCAAATGAAATCAAAGAAAAAAATTGCCATTGTAGCGCATGACAACCGAAAACAAGATATGGTTGAATGGGTCAGGTACAACTGGAAAGAATTGGCGCAACACAGCATGATCTGCACGGGAACAACCGGAAGGCTTGTAGATGAAACTTTACGTCATAAATGCAAAGAAAACGATGCTGTACCGCCCGAAATATTGAGATTAAAATCCGGTCCGCTTGGTGGTGACCAACAGCTGGGAGCAATGATCTGCGAAGGGAATGTAGATTTGTTGTTTTTCTTTTGGGATCCAATGCAGCCTCAGCCGCATGATGTCGATGTAAAAGCGTTGCTTAGAATTGCAGTAATGTACAATATTCCAACTGCCTCAAACCGTTCTACTGCTGATTTTATAATTTCTTCGCCTCTTTTTCATCAGGAATATAATCCGCTCGTAGTTGATTATTCTGATTATACATCCAGGAGTTTATAAAAGACAAGTGACTAAAGTTAATAGAGTACTTATTGTTCCTGAATGTGCTGCCAGCCACTAATGACAAGTACTTTAGGCATTTTAGTCACTTTAGCTCACTTTAGTCACTTATTCCAGTTTGTCTTATAATTAATATTATGTTAAATAACGAAAGGGTAGTAAAAGGAGCCATTTCTGACTCCTTTCCTTTTACTATTTATTCATCTTTTCGAACTTATCCATCATCTTCAAACGATAGTACAAGTTTTTCAATTGATCTTTGATGTAAGTATCTTTTGGATTATATTCTACTGCTTTCTCCAGGTATGGAACAGCTTTGGCAAATTCGTCATTAGATTTTTTCTTTTCTGCTTCAAATTTTACTTGTTCGTTGGTTGGAACGGCATTGGCAACGTCAAACTGTTTTACACCGCGGTTAAAATAGATTACACCAATGTTGTAATACGCGTCAGCATAGTCTGCCTTGACTTTGATGGCAAGTTCATACTCTTTAACTGCATCGTCTTGTTTTCCTAATTTGTCAAGCGCAATACCTTTGGCCAGGTAGAAAGATGGGTTGTCTTTTTCTTTCGCAATTGCTTTATCAAGATAACCTATGGCCTCTTCTGTTTTCCCGGTAGTAATATAATAGTTAATTAATTGTACCAATATACTTTGATCTTCAGGATATTTAGTGAAAGCCTCTTTCATGATATTCACGGAAGACAATGTATCACCCTTTTGCTGGTAAGCACTGATAATCTGCGAATAAGAAGAACCCGGATTGTATCCGTGCTTTGCTGTGAGTCCAAAGTACTTGATAGCCTTATCAAATTGTTTGGCATTCATGGCTGCAAGACCGGTATTGTACATGATGGCTGTATCAATGGTGTTGTCGGTTTTAAAAAGTGGTGCGGCTTCAATATTTAACACTTTCTCAAATAAATCACTGGAAGCTTCATACTTTTGAGCCTGAAATGCTTCAATAGCAGCATTTGAAAGTGTTGGAATAAAGCTACTTAGCAATTTAATTTTCAAAGCAGGACTTCCCCCCTTCGGGTCTAGTTCAATTGCTTTCATAAATGATTTGTAGGCTTCTTCAAGTGGATTTTCAACTAATTTTTTATAGTTTTCATCCTTTGATTTAGAGATAGCTTCAAGAATTTCCCCTCTTGCTTCCCAGGTGTCTGGCCAGTTGATTGATTTTTCTGATTTTGGGTTAGCCGGATTGATTGCTTCCTGGATTGATTCCCATGCTTTGTCTAACTTACCACTCTCTTTGTATGACAAGGCACTGCTAACTTTTCCTTTTTGAGCGAACAAAAAACCGTTCACTGAGAGCAGGATCACTACTAAAAGAATTTTTTTCATTACGGACAATTTTTGATTTTAATTATTACTAAATGAGATTATCATCACTCTTATTATCTTCATTTTCAATGTCTTCCAAGTCTGGAATTGACTCAATTTCAACTTCCTCTATCTCTGTAATTTCCACTCTGGCAACAGAAGCTATCGAATCGTCTTCTCTCAGATTGATCAATTTTACACCCTGGGCAGCCCTTCCTGTCATCCTGATTGCTCCAACTGAGAGCCTGATAGTTACACCGGCTTCAGTGATGATCATCAGATCGTCTCCATCGGTTACGTTTTTGATCGAAACAAGGGCACCGGTCTTTTCAGTGACATTGATTGTTTTCACTCCTTTCCCACCCCGGTTGGTCACCCGGTAATCACCAATCTTGGATCTCTTGCCATACCCATGTTCGGAAACCACCAGGATATCATCTTCTTCATTGGCTACGCAAACCATTCCAACCAATTCGTCGTTCTCGCTTCCTAACGTGATACCTCTTACCCCTGAAGCTGTCCGGCCAATTGCGCGGGCATGGCTTTCGTGGAATCTTATGGCTTTGCCGGATTTAACTGCCAGCATCATCTCATTTTCGCCATTTGTTAACCTGGCTTCCAAAAGTTGATCGTTCTCCCTGATTGTTATGGCATTGACACCATTTTGCCGTGGTCTTGAATAGGCTTCAAGAGAGGTCTTTTTGATGGTACCCTTTTTAGTACAAAGTATGATGAAGTTGTTGTTGATGTACTCCTCATCCTTCAATGAATTAACATTGATGTAAGCCCTAACCTGATCTTCCGCTTCAATACTAATCAGGTTCTGTATGGCTCTTCCCTTGGAAACTTTGGTTCCTTCGGGTATTTCGTATACTTTCAACCAGAAACATTTCCCCTTTTCGGTAAACAACAGGAGGGTATTGTGCATGGTTGCAATAAACATGTGTTCAAGGAAGTCCTCATCCCGGGTACTTGAGCCTTTTGAACCGATTCCGCCCCTTGATTGGGTCCTGAATTCCGTCAGTGGCGTACGTTTTATATATCCCATGTGCGAGATAGTGATCACCATATCCTCATCAGCGTAGAAATCCTCGGGATTGAACTCTTCAGATGCGTAAACGATTTCTGTACGCCTCTCGTCCCCGTATGATGCTTTAATTTCAGCTAATTCGTCCTTAATGATTTGCATCCGCAATGGTTCTTCCGACAATACCTGTTTGTACCATTCGATCATTTTACACAACTCGGTATAATCCTCGTGGATTTTGTCCCTTTCGAGACCCGTTAGTTTTTGTAAACGGAGGTCAAGGATTGCGCGGGCCTGAATGTCATCCAATTCAAAATTCAGGCACAGGTTTTCCCTGGCTTCATCCGGCGTTTTTGCAGCGCGAATCATGGTAATTACAGCGTCAAGGTTATCGATCGCAATAATTAAACCCCTGAGAATGTGTGCTTTTTTCTCCGCCTGATCCAAATCGTATTGAGTGCGCCTGATGACCACTTCGTGCCGGTGCTCCACAAAATAATGGATCAGGTCTTTCAGGTTTAGCATCATTGGCCTGCCTTTCACAAGTGCAATGTTATTGACATTAAAGGCAGTCTGAAGCGCAGTAAATTTGTATAACTTATTCAAGACCACACTGGCCATCTCATCGCGTTTGATATCGATGACAATCCTCATCCCTGTGCGGTCAGATTCGTCGTTGATATTGCTGATGCCGTCAATCTTCTTCTCATTGACCATCTCAGCAATTTTTATGATCATCTCCGCTTTGTTGACCATATACGGAATCTCAGTGATAATCAGCTTTTCACGGCCATGTTCAGTGGTTTCAATTTCAGCGCGGCCACGAACAACAATTCTTCCCCGGCCAGTTTCGAATGCTTCGCGCACTCCGGCATAACCATAAATAATTCCTCCGGTTGGAAAATCAGGGGCCTTGATTTTATCAATCAATTCATTGATAGTGACCTGCGGATTATCAATGTATAAGATGATTGCCTCAATGGTGTCTGAAAGGTTATGCGGTGGCATGTTGGTCGCCATTCCTACTGCGATTCCTGATGTTCCGTTGATCAATAAATTAGGAAACTTTGTTGGCAGAACGGTAGGTTCTGACAATGATTCATCGAAGTTTGGCTGAAAATCTACTGTATTCTTTTCTAAATCCGCCAATGCTTCCTCTGCAATTTTTTTCAGTCGTGCTTCAGTATAACGCATGGCTGCCGGACTGTCTCCATCTACGGAACCAAAGTTACCTTGTCCGTCAATAAGGGGATAACGCAATGACCATAGCTGTGCCATTCGAACCATTGCATAGTACACCGAGGAATCTCCATGGGGATGATATTTACCCAGCACCTCCCCCACTATTCTGGCGGATTTCTTATAGGGTCTGTTTGAGAAGTTACCTAACTCGCTCATTCCGAACAATACCCTGCGGTGAACAGGTTTCAACCCGTCACGAACATCAGGAAGAGCACGCGACACAATAACCGACATTGAGTAGTCAATGTAGGCAGTTTTCATTTGCTCTTCAATATTAATCGGAACAATTCTTTCTGAATCAGACATATAGATCTTATTTGTATTTTAATTTGTCAAAAAAGCAACACAAAAATAATCATTTTAAAGTTAATGAGGGAATAACCACTTGATAAATTAGGGATATTTAACCTGTAATCTATATGCGTTTGGGCAGTGACAATATGGCAATTTGCATGACGAATGTAAAATAATATTTTTTTTAAAGGCGGATAAAATCTAATTGGTTCATTCACATATATTTAAATAAAATATCACCAAAACATCTAATTTTTAAAGTAGGTAGGGAATGGCTGTTTTTATTAATATTTTTTGTTATTTTGTTAAAGGAACGATTTTTGTTGGGAAGTAATTAAAACAGAAGAATGGACTCTAAATTTTCGCCAAGAATAAAGGATGTTTTGACCTACAGCAGAGAAGAGGCGATACGATTGGGAAACGATCATATTAGTACCGAACATCTGTTCCTGGGAATACTACGGGATGGTGAAGGAATTGCAATTGATACGATGAAACAGTTGGGGTTGGACTTTTCCAGCCTGAAAAATGAAATAGAACTTCATCTTAGAAAAGGGGCATCCCTTCCAATGGATGCTTCTATCCCATTGTTAAAAAATACGGAGCGCTCCCTGAAGATTGTCTTTCTGGAGGCAAGATCCCTCAATGAAGATACTGTAAATACAGGCCATTTGCTTCTGGCAATTCTGAAGGAAAAAGATGGATTGGTATTTGAACTTTTTAAAAAGAATGATTTGAATTACGACGAAGTAAAGACCAAAATAATAGAATTATCCAAGGTAGAAAACAAGTCAGATTTCCCTGAAGAGGGTGACGATCAGGATGATATGTTTGGCCGAAGCGGTGGATCCCCTTCTGGATCTTCTCAAAGCCAAAAGGGGAATGCCAGCCCAAAAACGGACACTCCTGTGCTGGATAATTTCGGTGTTGACATTACAAAAGCGGCCATGGAAGGGAGTCTTGACCCAATTGTAGGCCGCGAAAATGAGATTCAACGAATAGCTCAAATATTGAGCCGACGGAAGAAAAATAATCCTGTTCTGATTGGTGAACCCGGTGTTGGAAAGTCAGCGATCGTTGAAGGTTTGGCTTTGCGTATTTCGCAAAGGAAGGTGTCCCGGATACTTTTCGACAAAAGGGTTATAAGCCTGGATCTGGCCTCAATCGTTGCCGGCACCAAGTACCGTGGCCAGTTTGAGGAACGTATGAAGGCTATTCTCAATGAATTAGCTAAAGTCGACAACATCATTCTTTTCATAGACGAGATTCATACCATTGTCGGTGCCGGAGGAGCAACGGGATCCCTTGATGCGGCCAATATGCTCAAACCAGCACTGGCCAGAGGTGATATTCAGTGCATTGGAGCAACTACACTCGACGAATACAGACAACACATCGAAAAGGATGGTGCCTTGGAGCGTAGATTTCAAAAAGTATTGGTTGAACCTACTTCTGTAGAGGAGACCATTGAAATTTTACACAACATCAAGGAAAGATACGAAGATCATCACAACGTCACCTATACCAAAGAGGCTATCGAAGCATGTGTCAGGCTTACAGCCAGATATATTTCCGACAGACACCTTCCAGATAAGGCTATTGACGCGCTGGATGAGTCAGGATCAAGGGTCCATATTTCAAACATTACTGTTCCAGAGCGAATCATTAAGCTTGAGGAAAAGATTGAAGAGGTTAGGGCTTCAAAAATTCTGGCTGTGAAGGGTCAGAACTTCGAACTTGCCGCCAGCTACCGCGACAACGAAAAAAATCTGCTCACCCTCGTTGAGAAAGAAAAAGAGATCTGGGAACATGAGCTGGAAAGTCACCGTGAATTAGTTGATGAACCGCAAGTGGCAGATATTGTTGCCATGATGTCAGGTATTCCTGTCCAGAAAATTGCGCAGGCAGAGGGTAAACGACTCCAGGTGATGTACAACGACATGAAGATAAACATCATCGGTCAGGATGAAGCTGTTGAGAAAATTACCAAAGCCATTCAACGGAACCGTGCGGGATTGAAGGATCCAAACAAACCAATTGGCTCTTTTATCTTCCTTGGACCCACTGGCGTTGGTAAGACTCAGTTAGCCAAAGTATTGGCCCAATATCTTTTTGACACAACGGATGCCTTGATTCGGGTTGATATGAGCGAATACATGGAAAAATTCTCTGTATCCAGGCTTGTTGGGGCTCCTCCCGGATATGTCGGGTACGAAGAGGGTGGCCAGCTTACCGAAAAAGTCAGAAGAAAACCCTATGCCGTAATCCTACTGGATGAGATTGAGAAAGCGCATCCCGATGTCTTCAATATCCTGCTACAGGTCATGGATGAGGGTCGGCTGACTGACAGTCTTGGACGTAAAATTGATTTCCGTAATACCATTCTGATTATGACATCCAACATCGGAACCAGGCAATTGAAGGATTTTGGTCAGGGTGTTGGATTCAATACAAGAACAACTTCAGAAGATGAAAACGAGCACAACAAATATGTCATTCAAAAAGCGTTAAAACGTGCTTTCGCGCCTGAATTCCTTAACCGTGTTGATGATGTAGTAATGTTCAATTCACTGGAAAAGAGCCACATAAATCAAATTATTGATATTGAATTAAAGGGTTTCTACCAAAGAATAGAGACTTTAAAATACAAACTCTATATCTCTGATGAGGCCAAAGATTTTATTGCAGACAAGGGTTTTGATCCGCAGTTTGGTGCCAGGCCGCTTAAACGAGCCATACAGAAATACCTGGAAGATGAGATTGCTGAGGTCATCATTGGCAGTGATATCATGGAAGGGGATACCATTACCGTTGAATTGAACGAGGGAAAAGATAAGATTGTAGCCAAAATTGTAAAACAGGAGGTTGAAGAACTCCAAAATCCGGGTTTGCCAGAGTTGCCTACGGAGACAAAGGAGTAATCTTTATTTTTTATCTAACAACTTGGCTTCATTCCAATAGACATCCATCTCTTCAAGAGTCATCTCTTGAAGAGATTTTCCTTTTAATAAAGTCTTCTCCTCCAGATAATTGAACCTTCTGATAAATTTCTGATTGGTTCTCTCGAGCGCACTTTCAGGATCTATGCCATACAACCTGGCAGCATTGACAATGGAGAAGATAAGGTCGCCAAATTCGTCTTCCATCTCCTTTTTCCGGCCCGCTTTAACCTCTACCTCCAATTCGCCAAGTTCCTCTTTTACCTTGTCCCACACCTGTTCCCTGTATTCCCAGTCAAAACCTACGCCCCTCACTTTCTCCTGGATTCGGTTCGCCTTGACTAGCGCCGGCAATGCCATTGGAACTCCTTCCAAAACGCGTTTGTTTCGCCCTTTTTCGGTGAGTTTAAGGTTTTCCCAGTTGCGGATTACCTGTTCTGAATTACTGACTTCGGTGGATCCAAAAACGTGTGGATGACGATATATTAATTTATCAATGAGGTGATTAATAACATCTCCAATATTGAAAGAGCCTTGCTCCTCCCCTATTTTGGCATAAAATACTATGTGAAGTAAAATATCCCCAAGCTCTTTTTTTATCTCCTGAACATTGTTTTCCAAAACGGCATCTCCCAGTTCGTACACCTCTTCAATGGTCAGTTTTCGCAGGGATTCATTGGTTTGTTCGCGATCCCATGGACACTTTTCTCGAAGCTCATCCATGATATTCAGCAACTTACCAAAAGCTTCTTTTTTTTCTTTCCACTTCATTTTTAAAAGATTTAATTTGCGAAGATACACTTTTGCATGTTTTAATTTTCTGAAGCCGCACCCGGGAAACGGTATCAAAAAAATCTTTAATTTGCAGAATATTCTATGTTGGTTTTTATAGCCTATGATTGAAAACGCTTTTTACCTTGATGGCATCGAACCTGCTGATTTTTACGGAGTCAGGAATTCAAAACTGGATCTTATAAAGAAATATTGTCCGAATCTATCTTTGGTTGCCAGAGGAAATCTTCTGAAAGTGAAGGGTGATGAAATACAGGTCACCCAATTTTCCCAGAAATTCCAGTTAATCCTGGAGCATTACTATCGGTTCAACACCCTTTCGGACGAAACGATCCATCAAATTATGATGAACGACCCTGAGAACGCCGATCAGAGTATGCTTAACAACAGCGATGTACTTCTCTTTGGGAATTCCGGTAAACCGGTAAGAGCGAGGACGCTCAACCAAAAAAGACTTGTTGAGAGTTGTTCCGAAGTTGATTTGATGTTTGCTATAGGTCCAGCCGGAACCGGTAAAACCTATACCGCAATAGCCCTGGCTGTTAAATTGCTTAAAAACAGAGAGATAAAGAAAATAATTCTTAGCAGGCCGGCAGTGGAGGCTGGCGAAAATTTAGGTTTTCTGCCCGGAGACCTCAAAGAAAAGATCGATCCCTACCTTCAACCACTTTATGATGCTTTACTGGATATGATTCCGGCAAAAAAACTTGAAGAGTACCTCAAAGATGGTATCATCCAGATTGCCCCGCTAGCTTTTATGCGGGGACGTACTTTGAGTAACGCTTTTGTGATTTTGGATGAGGCTCAAAACACCTCAGTTCCGCAATTGAAGATGTTTCTTACCAGGATGGGTCTCAATACCAAGTATGTGATTACCGGCGACATAACACAAATTGATCTTCCCAGAAAGCAGGAATCAGGTCTGATCTTTGCTTTAAAAATTCTCAAAGGAATTGATGGAATTGCCACCATTTATTTTGATCACACAGATATTATCAGGCATAAACTGGTCAAAGATATTGTAATGGCTTATGATCGTTACGAAGAAAAAAGAGATGAACACAAAAAAATTATAACAAACTGATAAAAAGAGATTTAATATGAGCAAAGCTATTGTCACAACAAATTTTACTTTTCCGGGATTGAAAGATGTTTACAAAGGAAAAGTTCGTGATGTATACAACATCAACAATGAATATCTGGTGATGGTTGTTTCAGACCGTATCTCCGCTTTTGATGTTGTTTTACCCAAAGGAATTCCATTCAAAGGTCAGGTTTTGAACCAAATAGCTTCCAAATTTCTGGATGCAACATCTGACATTGTTCCCAATTGGAAAATTGCCACTCCCGATCCAATGGTAACAGTCGGACATTTATGTGAACCTTATAAAGTAGAAATGGTCATTCGGGGTTATTTGACAGGCCACGCCTGGAGAGAATACAGTTCGGGAAAACGGACCTTGTGCGGCATTCAACTTCCGGAAGGAATGAAAGAGAATCAAAAATTTGCTGAGCCAATCATTACGCCAACTACCAAGGCATCAGAGGGTCATGACGAGGATATTTCGCGTAAGGAGATTATCTCGCAGGGACTGGTATCTGCTGATGAATACACTAAATTAGAGCAATATACGAGAGCCATTTTCCAGCGTGGTACAGAAATGGCAGCCAAAATGGGCTTAATTCTGGTAGATACCAAGTATGAATTCGGCAAAAAGGATGGTGTTATTTATCTGATAGACGAAATTCATACACCAGACTCTTCCCGCTATTTTTATGCAGATGGCTACCAGGAAAGGCTTGCCAAAGGTGAGAACCAGAAGCAGTTATCCAAGGAGTTTGTTCGTCAGTGGTTGATTGAAAACAATTTCCAGGGCAAGGAAGGACAAGTAGTTCCCTTTATGAGCGATGACTTTGTTGACCAGATTTCGGCGCGCTACATTGAGCTCTTTGAACACATAACCGGAGACAAATTTGTCAGGGCAGAACCCGAAGATGTGAATGCAAGGATCTTTAAAAATATATCTGACTATTTAAACAAAAAGTTGTAATACTTTAGTACAATGAGAAAAAGAATCAATATCATTTTGCTCCTCACCCTGTTTGTTGCATCAGCAATTTTTGCCCAGACGGTTCCTAAAGGTGCAGCTACTTTCGTTTCCATGGGCATGCAGGTACCTAAATTCCAATTTGAATCAGCGAAAGGCAAGAGATCTTCGATCAGTGATTTTAAAGGCAAGGTGGTCTTAATCAATTTCTTTGCAACCTGGTGTGGTCCGTGCAAAATAGAGTTACCCAAAATTCAGTCTGAAATCTGGAACAAGCACCGGGATAACCCTAAATTTGCCATATTGACTTTTGGACGTGAACATACCTGGCAGGAGGTTGATAAGTTCAGAACGGACAATGGTTTCCAATTTCCCTTCTATCCTGATCCCAAACGAGGGGTTTATGGAAAATTTGCCGCTCAGACTATCCCAAGAAGTTTCTTGCTGGATGAGGAAGGAAAGATTATCTTCATGTCAGAAGGATTTGAAGAGAGTCACTTCAATGAACTGGTTAAACTGATTGACAGCAAGTTATAAAAATGAGCGTCTAAATCCCTAATTTAATGATGATTCCGGCTTTCCCCCAGATTCCTGGCTGCTCCACATTTCCATAATCATAATAGGTAATGTTCAGCAAATTGTTGGTTTCAACAAAGATGGTAATTTGATTTTTGTTCCAGTTAAGTCGCGAATCAACAAGCCACAATGGTTTGTATTTTACTTCATCCCCATATTTACTACCAGTCCAGGAAGTATAAGTCCCATTGCGCTCCTGGTAAGAGAAGAGCCAGCTTGCATTCAAATGTTTGGCAATGGCATGCGTAAGCCGAATGTCAACTTTGTGCTTCAGGTAATCCAGCAAATATTTTGAGATGAATGTTCCCGACTCCTTATCCTGCGTCATGAAGCCATACGAAAAATCCAAAGACTTGATAAACAGCTTCTTTTCGAATAATTTTGATGGATTAAGCCGGGTATTGAATTCGAATCCTGCAGTATTGAGGTTGGTCAGATTTTTGGCATTCCAAACAGTTTCGTTGGGCTGTCTGACCCAATCGATCATATTCTCTCCCCATCTTTTGAAGAGGGTTACATTTGCAGTCATCCATTCGTTGCCATATTTTAAGCCGGTTTCGACCGAAAGCGCCTCCTCAGGACGCAGATCCGGGTTTCCGATATTGGTAGCACTTTTGTAGTAAAGATCTGTAAATGTTGGGAGTCGAAGTGACTTATTCAGGGAGAGGTATAATTTCAATGGTCGAACAATATTCCACCCCAAATCAAATCCGGGATAGATCTGCCATTTCCTGCCCAAAGAGGAGTTATTATTGACCATGGCTCCTCCAGAAAGGTCAAATGATCCAAAATGGTGCGAATACTCACCAAAAAGGCTGAGATTGGTTCTACTGTCGGCATATTTAAATTGAATACCGGATTCCCCCGGAACGTTGGTGGGTTTACTCATCACCTTACCAAGGACTGTACTCCAAATATTCTCGCTCCTGAAATCGGTTCCAAAAGCAAGCTTTCCGAATCCTGTTGTGACCCAACCGCTTATATTTGAGCCATAAGTATCTGTCAAATGGTAATTGTGCAATTTGTACCAGGAGGGTGCGTTTTCAAAATCCCTGAAGAGCTCGAACCGATCCTGGTTTCTTCTCCAGTAAAAAGAGGGAGAAAGATGGAGCGTGCCTGTGGAAGTGGCTTTTACAGAGGCAAATGTAGTTTTTATACGCTCATACTGATTTGGATAGGCCGGTGTATAGAAATCATTGGCGCCAAAGCCCCTATCGGTGTATCCGCCCTGGAATTGAAGTTTCCCGGTAGGATATAGCCAATTGCCGCTGTAAAAAATATTGCTGATTTTAAAATCCCTATTTTGAAGGGATCCATCGGCTCGTTTGTAATCAGCAGAAAAACTGTTGGTTAAATTTCCAGTCTGAAATGAAGAGCTGAGTGCCGTTTCCAGAAAGCCATATTGGCCTGTGCTGATTCGACCAGAAATTTGAGAGGGAGATGCCTGACCGGTAATGATATTTATGGCCCCGGCAAAGGCATTGGGACCATAAAGTCTGGCAGAGGGTCCTTCGAGAATTTCTATGCGTTCGATGGCATCATAACTGACCGGCAAGTTTAGGTTGTGGTGCCCGGTTTGGGGGTCATTGAGCGGAATTCCGTTCAGGAGGATCAATACCTGGTCGAACGAACTTCCGCGGATACTGATATCTGCCTGTACCCCACTGTTTCCGCGTTGCCTTACATCAACGGCAGATGCGAATTTTAACAGATCCTGAAGATCGTGAACAGGGGCATTCGCAAGTTCCTCTTTTGAAATAATTTGTACGATGCGCGCTGTCTGGGAAAATGCGACAGGAGTGCGCTGTGCACTTATAACAACCTCTTCCACTTCTACTTCCTTGATGTGTTGTAGTGTGTCGCCGGTTGTCACCAAAAGTAAACGTTCAGCATGGGCCGGAGCTGCAAAAGTCAAATAACTGATACTCAATGTAGCAATCTGAATGACCTTGTGCAGGCTTGAAAAGACCGAAAAGCCTTTTCTACCCCATTTTCTGAAGGTTACCGCCGGTTTTTGTGTGCACAAAAACCTTTTTTGAATCATATCTGAAAATTTTAATTAAATGTGACCAAAAATATTCTTTTTATGGATTCAAATGATCATTTTTGTCAGAGGGGAGATGGAAAATCACAATAATATAACTAACAAATTAAACAGCATGAGCGCCAATCGAAGAGAATTTATCAAACAAGGAACTATTGCCGGTGCAGGATTAGCCGGGATGACCATGGTCAGCAACGACCTTTTTGCGCAGAAAAAGGAAAAGGGCAAAAAAGCAGTGCCGAGAGATGAAAGTATCGTGCGCGTTGGATTTATTGGTGTAGGCGGCCGGGGTCAGGGTCACGTGCATGATTCCATTACCGTTGGTGGAATTGAAATCGTAGCTGTCTGCGATATCAGTCAGGATTCTCTCGACAAGGCTAAACAAATTATTGCCAAAAACAGGATGAAGGAACCCAAGTTTTACACAGGCCACGACCACGCCTATGAGGAGATGCTCAAAAACGAGGAGTTGGATGCAGTTATCATTGCCACGCCATGGGAATGGCATGTACCTATGGCAGTTGCTTCAATGCGGGCAGGTGTTCCTTATACCGGCGTCGAGGTATCGGCAGCCAACTCCCTCGAAGAGTGCTGGGACCTTGTCAATGCACACGAAGAGACAGGTAAACAGTTGATGATCATGGAAAATGTGTGTTACCGCAGGGATGTAATGGCCATTCTCAACATGGTTCGCACCAATATGTTTGGTGAACTGGTTCATTGCCGTTGCGGTTACGAACATGATCTGCGCTCAGTGAAATTCGATTTGTTGAAAAATGACCTGAAAATCGGAAAAGAGGCCCATTCTGAGGCTCAATGGAGAGGATTGCATTCGGTTCGCAGAAACGGCGATCTCTATCCAACGCACGGATTGGGACCTATCGGAACCTATCTCGACATCAATCGTGGTAACCGGTTTCTGACATTGTCGGCAATGGCTACAAAATCCAGAGGACTCCATGATTATGTTGAAGTTCATGCTGCGAAGGAGAGTATTTACCGAAATATCCAGTTCAATCTCGGTGATATCGTTACCTCCATGATCAAATGTGCCAATGGGGAGACCATCCTGGTTACACACGATACCAACCTGCCTCGCCCCTACTCCCTGGGTTTCAGGGTGCAGGGTACGAATGGTTTATGGAGAGGCGAAGGAGGAGGCAACTGGCAGGATCCAGCCCAGGAAATTTATGTGGAGGGCCAAAGTAAACCTCACGTATGGGATCCTTCGGAACCCTGGCTTAAAAAACATGACCATAAATTGTGGAGGGAAAAAGGCACTCAGGCAGAAGGGGCCGGTCATGGCGGGATGGACTTCATTATGCTGAATGACTTTTTTGATGCAGTACGAGGAAAGAAAGAGGTTCCGCTGGATGCTTATGATGCTGCAGCCTG
>JAVHPO010000107.1:0-21469 GCA_036170635.1 Prolixibacteraceae bacterium
CCATCCCCGAGAAAAATGCGGAGGCTAACATGGTGATCAAGATGATTGTTAGCTCGTTCATGGCTATGGTTCAGTTTTATTCCCCACCTTCTACGTAAAGATGCCCTTTGGTCTTGATAAATGCCCACTTCGACATTTGAGTATCGGATTTAAAGCCACCGGAACCACTGAGGTACTGGTCCTTTTTTTTGATACTTACAAATTGGTCGGAATAAATAAGATCCTCCGCCTGGTTATATTTTAACTCTTCAGATCTCAGCGTATCACCTTCACTGTTAACAAGAACGACATTCCCGTTTGCCTCCCATCTTTTTTCATTCACAAAATATTTTCCGTGATTGCCCGACAATTGGGATATGATCTTCCTGTTAAGATCGTATCGTTGCATGATAAAGCCATCAGGGAAATCTTTATAGGGAGGTTTTTCATTGTCATAGACCAAAAGTTTAGGAGCCTGTAAATGGTATTTTACGACACCCGAATCCGAATAGAAAGTCTCAAAATTTGTGGCTTCCATATCTAATTTTTTGGTTTCGTTTAACAGCTGTGCCGGAATATCTGTGGATACTTTTGTCTGACAGGCGGAAATCATCAGGATTACAAAAGTAAAGCACAAGGCAAATAACTTAAATCGTCTCAAAAAATGTATCATTGAAGGATCGGTTATGATCTAGTCAAATTTTGTTTTGAAGAACCATCGGTCATGCAACATGAAGTGTACAGTAATTTTACCGTATGTTTCCTTAATCAAATTATTCTGGGTTGTACCCAATTGTCCTATCTCGCCCGAAATATTCAGCGAGGACATAGACCGGCCCAAAGGCAAGCCTATTCCAAAGGTTGCAGCAACTCCTTTGATCTGAGACCCGTTGAGTGTCAAATAGGAATTCTCTATGAAACCGCCCAGGCGATACTGTACCCTTTCCCAGTAACTTCGTATGGAGTAAAGGTTGGGGGTATATTCGAAACCGGCCGAATATTTACTGCTGTTTGAAAGATAGGTAACCGGCTGGCCCAAAAACTCGCACCCTTTCCATTGCTGAAACAGGGCATCTGCACCAAATGTGATTTTGGATTTGATGGAGTAGGAGAAACCAGCCCCATACGACACAGGAAGCTGTAACCCCTTGTTGCTTGACTCAACATGTTGTATTGTATCCACAATTTCAGCAAGGGAGGAAGATCCTCGGAAAAGGGCCCTCTCTTCATGGATAATGTAATTTGAGTTGATGTTAATTTTGGGATCAAAGGTGGCTCCAAAGGTGAAACTGTTGTTGTTTTTTGTTACTATCTGGTATTGAAGACCACTTGAAATGCCAAATCCATGGGCGCTCAAACTATTGTCTTTCAGATAGTCATACGTGTGGGAATCGTTCGGGGAGTAGATATAGGTGTTGTCGATAATTTTTCCGAACAAAAACCAGGTGTTTACACCCAAGGATAGATGTTTCCCCAGTTTGATGGCGTTGCCAAAATAAAATTTTGTCAGCGTACCTGAGCCGGAAAAGGTAGAATTTACCATCAGATCAGCCGTTCCTTCTGAAGAAATAATACTGTACCCTTTTGATGCGTAGGGCATTATTCCGAACGAACCTGCCCACCATTTGGTAAATGGCATGGCAAACGTGAGGTGGTTGAAGTTCACATTGTTTCTCGTATTGTTGGCAGTCGCGGATTGGGAGTAGGTAAATTTGGAGTCTATTCCAAACTGCATCAGGAAAGTCAGCGAGTCTATCGAGGTATAAGAGGCAGGGTTGGCTGTGTTGATCTGGAAACTGTTTCGCGTTCCAATCCCGATCCCGCCCATGCCATCACCTTTACCAAAACTACTTCCACTCATGGTTCCGAATCCAAATCGGGAGTATGGAGAGCTCGTGCTACTGCTGTTTTGCCCAAACATTACTGCCGGAACGATCAGTATAAAGGTGATTACGAAAAGTTTTAATTTATTGATTTTCAACATTATAATCTAGAATTCGGTTTAAACCTATGAGAGTGATTTCAAATTTTACAAATATGGCATTTTTTAATCTTCTTTCAAAGAAAAGAGCATCTCCGCCTGTCAGAAGGGTTAGCAGGCCAGGCCTGTTTACCCTGAACAGATCTATCGTACCATCCATCTCGAAAACCATGCCATTGATGACCCCCGCACGGATAGCCTCTTCGGTTGTCTGTCCTATTGCGGGATATTCATCGGTTTCCACGATCAGGGGTAATTTCTTTGTAAACGTATGCAAAGCACGAAACCGGCTCCGCAATCCGGGTGATATATTGCCTCCTTTAAAGGTGCCGTTGTATTCAATCAGATCGAATGTGACGGCAGTTCCTGCGTCAATTACCAACAGATCTTTCCCCGGGAACAATTCGCAGGCGCCTATGGCTGCTGCCAATCGATCCAATCCAAGAGTATTGGGGGTCTTGTATTGGTTTTTGATCGGAACAGGTGTCAGATAATTAAGTTCCAGAAAATGGTTAAACGCAGATTTTAAATAGCCAACAACTTGTGGATCCGCTGTTGAAACAGAAGAGAGGATGGCTTTATCAAGATCCGGATAGGCTTTTTTTATCTCCTCCAGCCTGCCGATTTTGAGTTCGTCGACTGCCCATGATTCAACCAGCTCCTTTTTCAAAAAGACGGCCAACTTGGTCCTGCTGTTTCCAATATCGACTACTAAATTCAAAATCAATAATTTATAATATTCATACTGATATCCAGTACTGTCACAGAGTGGGTCAGTGCACCGATAGAGATGTAATCCACTCCGGTTGCCGCGACTTCTTTCACCCTTTCAAGGTTCATGTTTCCGGAGGCCTCTACCTTTGCGCGGTGGCTGATGGCCTCGACGCATATTCTCATTGTTTCGTTCGTCATGTTGTCGAGCATGATGATGTCGGCATTCATCTCCAACGCCTGCTGCACTTCGACCAAGGTAGTGGTTTCGACCTCTATTTTCATTCCTGCGGGGATCTCTTTTCTGATCTGTTCTACCGCGTTTTTTATTCCTCCGGCAACCTTGATGTGGTTGTCCTTGATCAGAACCATGTCGTAGAGACCGATCCTGTGGTTTTCACCACCACCGGCCTTGACCGCATATTTATCCAGTAACCGCAAACCCGGGACTGTTTTTCTTGTATCCAGGATTTTGACATCATAATCGGCTACCTGCTCTACAAAAAGATGTGTCATGGTTGCAATTCCGCTCATCCTTTGCAGGAAGTTGAGGGCAAGACGTTCGCCTGTCAGTAAGGTACGAAATGAACCGCTCATCTCAACAAGCAGGGTGCCCTTTTCAACTGCATCTCCGTCTTTGACAAATGGTTTCCAAACAATTTGCGGTGAAAGGCGTTTGAAAACAGCCTCTGCAACCTCCATTCCGGCAATGATTCCACTGGCTTTGGCAACCATGGTGGCCGAACTTTCCATCGTTTCAGGGATCAAGGCATTGGTGGTGATGTCGCCTGTACCGATATCTTCTTTTAGCGCTTGCTCAATAATTAATTCAAGGTGTTGAAATTTTGATTTGTACATGATCATATATTGTTTCTGACCTTTTCTGTACTTATTTTCTTCCCTTTCTCCTGGATGATATGATGCACAAGGTCATCCGATTCATCCGGGAAATCCGACCTCACATGACCACCTCTGCTCTCCTCCCTTTCCATGGCCGAGATGCAAATAAGGCTGCAGATTGTTGCAAGTTCATATATTTTTTTTCCGTTGTAATCTATTTGGTTATCAGGAAAGTGCTGAATAATTTCATTGATCCTTTTCAGGGCGTCTGCCATCTCATCGCGGTTGCGAACTATTCCAACCTTGTTACTCATCAATTGGGATAACTCATTTTTGATGATCAAATAGGTTAAATCCGTCTCTTGATGGAGTTCTATCGGTATATTAGGAAGGAGCTTCCCGGTAGGTTTTGGCAGATCTTTCGCTTTTTCGACAATTCTTTTACCATAAACGAGGCATTCGAGCAACGAATTGCTGGCAAGTCTGTTGGCTCCCATCACTCCGGTAGATGCTACCTCTCCGCAGGCAAAGAGCCCGCTGATATTGGTCTGTCCACACACATCCGTTCTTACACCTCCAACGGTGTAGTGAGCTGCAGGAGAGATGGGTATCAGATCGCTGGTCAGGTCAATGCCTACGCTTTTCAGTTTGGCATCAATGGAGTGAAAACGTTCTCTCAGGAACGATGCTTTCAAATGTTTCAGGCACAGGAAAACAGTTGATCCGGTCTCCTGCATCCGTTTAAAAATTGCAGATGCTACCACATCACGCGGCGCAAGCTCGGCCATCGGATGAAGCTTAAGCATAAACCGCTCTCCCAGGCAATCTATCAAATGGGCCCCTTCTCCGCGAACAGCTTCACTGATGAGATAAGCATCCTCCCCATCCATGGAGAGGGCTGTGGGATGAAATTGTATGAACTCCATGTCGGCCAGCCTCGCCCCGGCTTGCCATGCAAGGGCAAATCCATCGCCGGTGGCGGTATGCGGATTGGTAGATCGTGCATAGATCCGGGATAAGCCTCCAGTAGCCAGAATTGTGGCTTTACTATTGAAAACCGCATTTTCCCCGGTCATATAATCCATTGTCTGAACGCCGGAGCAGATACCGTTTTCTGTGAATATTTTTACTGCAGTAGTATATTCAAAAGGGGTAATCTGTTTGATTGACCGGATTTTTTGAAGCATAAACCCAGTCATTATTTTTCCGGTGGCATCGCCGTCCGCGTGAAGAATTCGACGATGGGAATGGCCTCCCTCCAGGCCAAGCAGCAATTCGCCATTGGCTTCCTTGTCGAATTCCAATCCCATGGAAATCATCTTGCGAACCTGTGCAAGTCCCTCTTCAACGAGTATGGAGACGGCATCGTGATCACACAGGCCACGTCCTGCCGTTAAGGTATCATTGAAATGGTTGACGGGATCGTCATCTGCGCCTATAGCTGCCGCAATCCCACCCTGAGCATGGTAAGAATTACTCACATCCAGCTCAGACTTGGAGATGAGGGCAACCGAACCATGTGCAGAAGCGTGAAACGCGGCCATAAGTCCGGCCAATCCGCTGCCGATCACAACAAAATCGAAATCAAATTGCTTCATGAATATAAATGAATACCCAGATAAATTGAGCGACAAAAGTAATACATCTACGCAAAGATCGGGGAAAATACCTTATTTTTATGTATTTTCAGGTTCAAAGATAGGCAGTATTAAATAGTTTTAAGGTTTGTTTAGATTTTGTTAACTAAAATTGGTTTGATTAATGGGTCTAAACAAAAAAACCGCTGCAAGGATTGCAACGGTTTTTTTATTAAACCACTTTTTTTATGCAGGCATGTCAGGTAAAGACCATGGTGCACGGTAAGTATGCCTGATCAGTTCTGCTGCAAAATCGGCAGCAGGAACAGGATCAGTATAGGTTTTGTTGAATGTCGGATGTCCATCGTGGATACTGAATTTATCTTCAATCACTATTTTGATTTTATCGTCAGCTGTGATGTTGGTAAATTTCATGTTAGGACCGTCCCATTCCAACTCTTTGTTGAGCGTCTGAAGGCGGACAGCCAAAACACCCATGACAACCATTTCGTTGAATGGCCCGGCCATGCTGAAATCGGAAGCAGTTTTAACCCTGGCTGCAGGTGATTCCTTAGCGGCACGAACCCAATCCATTTCATGGGAAAGTGGCTCAACACGACGACGGAATTTTGGTGCATTCTCTGGTTTATCAACTTTACCGTCCGGACGTAAAATCCATGGACGAACGCCATAACATCCGCAAACCAAAATTCCTTTGGTTCCATGGAAAAAGACACAACCACCTGCATCATTTGGTTCTTTTCCGGCTGGCCAGTGTTCAGGAAGCATAGGTTTGATACCTCCGTCAAACCAATAGACTTCAACCTGCGGCAGTTTGACTTTCGCACGCTTGGCAGTTGGTCTTGCAGGGAATGTAAGTTTTACACTCTGTGCAGTAGGAGCAGAATCCTGTAATAGTAGGGTAGAGTTACCCTGCGCTTTAATCGGATAACCAAGCTCAAGGGCAGTAAACACCGGATGCAGGATATGACATGCCATATCTCCCAGGGCTCCTGTACCGTAAGCCCACCAGCCGCGCCAGTTCCATGGGTGGTATATTGCATTGTACGGACGCATTTTGGCAGGACCTGTAAACAGGTCCCAATCCAAGGTTTCCGGAACCCATTGTCCCTGTACCGGAGTACTTATTCCCTGAGGCCAGATAGGTCTGTCAGTAAATGCTTCAACCTTGGTTACTTCACCGATTTCGCCGTTGGCGATCCATTCGGTGGTCAGGTTAACACCTTCGCCTGATGAACCCTGGTTACCCATTTGCGAAGCAACCTGGTATTTGTCAGCCAGTTTGGTTAATAATCTTGATTCGTAAACAGTGTGGGTCAACGGTTTTTGTACATATACGCTTTTTCCCATCGTGATGGCATGAGAAGCAATAATAGCGTGTGTGTGGTCGGCTGTAGCAACCAAAACGCCATCGATTGATTTACCCAGTTGATCGTACATAACCCTCCAGTCCTTGTACTTTTTTGCGTTGGGAAATTCCTTGAAACAACCGTCAGCATATGCCCAGTCAACATCACATAAACCAACGATATTTTCAGATTTCAGGTTTTTTAAATTCCCATGTCCCATGCCTCCAATACCAACAGCGGCAATATTTAACTTGTCACTGGGCGCCTGGTGTCCCAGACCAGCGATAGTGTTGGAGGGGAGGACCGTGATTGCAGCAGCAGCTGCAGCACTGGTTCCTAAAAAGCCCCTTCTCGAAACTTTGTTTGTCTCCTTCATCAGATTTTAATTATTTGGTTAAAAAAATTTATAATAAAGGTGTAAATATAAATAATAAATAGCTTAGGATATGTAAAAAAAAACGAATGAAAAGAAAAAATATGAAAAGAGGCCATTCCGAAACGGAATGACCTCTGAATCTACTGAAACAAAAAAAAGAGACTAAAACTCGCCCATTCCCCCGCCCTCATTGCCCGAGGAATCAGGCCCCTCTTTACCTGGTTTTGAACTGAAATTATTTATTTTGTAACTCAATGTGAGTTGTACAATCTGTGATTCACGTTTGAATTTGAATTGATTTTCGAAATTCGGGCCATAAGATGAGCCGCTGAATTTCATCGTTCCGAAAATATCCTGTACCTGTAGTGTTGCAGAAAGACGATTTTTCAGCATATCCTGTTTGATGGAAGCATTGGCAAAATACATCCCATCCCTGCGTCCCTGCGCCGAAACGGATGGTCCACGGTAGACACCCATTAACTGTATGCGGGTAGTACTGGTAAGCTTTGCATCGAAATTTAGTTTTCCGTCAAAGTTGGTACTCTTCTGATCCACATTTTGGCCATTGATTTCGCCTTTCAGCCAGTAATTGTAAAGTGTTCCACTGGCAACCAGGCGCATTCCCGGTTTAATTTCATAGTTGATCATTAACTCACTTCCGAGCGAATAGTCATTGTTCATGTTTGCCATGGTGTGGTACATGATCTTGTCGGTTCCAAGTGTCTGGATCCTGGTCATAAGATCTTTGGTTTCACGGAAATAGCCCTCCAGAGAGATGAATGAACTCTTGATGTGCTTAAGCAAGGTAAGTTCATAGGATCCGGCATACTCCGGCGTCAAATCCGGATTACCGATACGGATGTTGTTCGGATCCATGAATGAAGGGAAAGGTTCCAGCATGAAGCCTTCAGGCCTGTTTAACCTTCTGGAGTAACTACCCTGCAACTCAAACTCTCCGGCGAATTTCTGAGACAAATGCACGGTTGGAAAGAAATTGAAACGAGTTAAAGTGTATGTTTTGTTTGCCCTACGGCTGTTCAGGTTTCTATTGGTATACTCCGTTCTCAATCCAAGCTGATAAGAGAAGCTATTGTTAGCATGTGAAAAAGTTCCATACAGCGCATGGATGTCCTGGGCAAAGTCGACCAAGCTGCTGTATTTTGGGTTGTTTATCCAATTCGAAGAGAGGTAATCATACTCTTCAAAAATGAAATTCTCCTGACTTTTCTGCATCCTTCCCTGATAGCCAGCTTCCAGTTTATCCTTTTCATTGATGGGTAAAACATAATCCAGTTTTGCTCTGTATTCATGCTCGACGGGACTTTCGTTGGATCTGTATTTATAAGGATTCTTGTCGAGAGGATTGGAGTTGGCATCCGTGTTGTAATTGATCTGATTGGTGAAGTCATCTCCTTTTTCGCCTGAGAAATAGAACAATCCCTGAAGATCCTGACCCTTTTTGTCGAATTTGTGTATGAAATTCACATTGCCACTCCAATATTTACCCCCTCTTGTCGAACTGTTGTCCTGATATAGATAGGTAGATGGTAAAGCCAGGTTGTAAGAGGTAATCTGATGACCCAAATTGGCGTCTCCATGGCTCATGGTCCCCACTGTACCTATAATTCCAATGGTAGTCGAGGGACTTAAAATATAGTCGATACCGCCTTTAATGTTATGCCCTTTGTGAAAATTTGTTCCGTCAGCCAGTGTTTGTCTGCTTGTTATGGTGTCGCCACTGGTCAATTTTTGCATCATATTTCGAGTGCCCTTATTTGTCATGTCAGAGAAGTCAGCACCAAGGGTGAAATCCCACTTCTTCGTTCTAAGTGTGAAATTGGCATCACCACGGTATTTGTCTCTCAATCCGGCGGTAAGATTAACCAGACCACTGAATGCATCCTTTTGATTCCGTTTCATTACTACATTGATGATGCCTGAATCACCATCGGGATCGTATTTGGCGGATGGGTTGGTGATGATCTCAATCTTGTCGATACCTGCGGCCGGCAGCTGTCTTAAAGCATCGCTGCCCTTCACCACGCTGGGCCTGCCATCAATCAAAACAGTAAAATTGGAGCTTCCCCGCAAGGTAACGTTGCCTTCAAAATCGGTCTGAACAGAAGGGGTATTTTCGAGAACTTCGACGGCTGTCCCGCCAGTAGATACTATATTCTGGCTCACATTGACCACTCTTCTGTCAATTTTGAATTCGACGCGTTGCTTCTCGGCAACAACCTCTACCTCGTTGATCTTTTGTTCTGTTGTCTGCAATTTAATCAGACCAATGTCCGTAACCGGTTTGGCTGCTGTAATCTGAATTGGAATGGTCTTTTTGGCATATCCGATGAATTTTACACTCAGATAATACTTACCGGGCAGAAGGTTTTTAATCTCAAAAGAGCCATTGTCGGCAGTCATGATGCCTCCGGCTACCGTTGAGTCGGCAGCGGCAAAGATGGCTACATTGGCATATCCCATCGGGGCAGAGGATTCGGCTTCGATAACCTTCCCCCTGACGACCAAATTTTTTGTCGCCGGATTGGAAGGGTTAACAGAGGATTTCCCGGGAACAGGGATATATGGAGGAGGTGTTTGTCCGTTCGCTGTACAGAGGGTTATGAAAACCAGAATAGGTAATATATATTTTCGCATGTGTCAATAACTGTGTTTGCAGGTTTTGACACGGTCGAAGTCCAAGAGTTTAAAGAGGAGTTGTTAATTAAAAGTTAAATGTGACTAAAGTGACTAGAGTGAGCTAAAATGACTAAAGTACTTATAGCTTCAGAAGATGAATGTTTCATCCTATAAACTTTAGTTCACTTTAGCTCACTTTAGCTCACTTTAGTCACTTCCACATTGGATTACTGTGGAAATGGGCAAGTGATCACTTACTCCTCCATGATAAACAGGCCCCAGATAGGTTCGGAATGGTTTCTTACCCAAATACCTTTTATCCTCCTCCATTAAAAAAGCCTCCGTACATATAACGGTTTCCCTTGGCGAAATATGCAAGCCGTTTGTGTTCAGTAGATTGAATGAGCAGATAAACTGATCAAAAATTTCCCATCGGCCTCTTGTGCGAATGGTGCCCAATCCTTCATCCATCCACTTTAGGGAGAGGTTGAAAAGGTTTTTACCTCCGGAGGAGTGAGTTTGTGCCGTTGTTCCCAATATTTTTGTGAAGCAATCCTCATCAGGGGTTGCGTTAAAGTCACCCATCAGCAATAATTTACTTTGTGGGTTAATTGCAAGCAGGGAGTCAATCGATCCCCTCACAATCCTTGCGGCAATACTTCGTTTTCCCTGCGTCTCCATGTAACCGCCACTTCTTGATGGCCAGTGGTTCACGAAAAAATGGATCGTATCTTTGTTAAGCCGAGCCTTGAAAATCAGGATATCCCTGGAAGAAAAACGGGAAGATTCATTGCCATGTACCGGAATAAATTCAATATCAATAGGAACAATGGTCTCCTTTCTGTAGAGTAAGGCTACATCAATGCCCCTTGGATCGGGGGATTCCTTGTGTACAATGCCATAATTAGCCTCCTTGAATGGACTCTTTTTGAGTAAATACTCCAATATCCAAAGATTTTCAATCTCTGCCAGACCGATGATATCAGGAAACTCTCCATTGGATGCGGATATGATGGCGCGATAAACCATCATTACCTTCTGTTCCAGCCGTGAGATTGACCAATGACACTTTCCACCAGGAGTATATTCACCATCATTGGTAGCAGGATCATCGAATGGATCAAAAAGATTTTCGGTATTATAAAAGACAATCCTATAATCTCTTATTGGTTTGTTTTGCCCATAAAGTTCAATAGGGAAAGGAATGATCAGCAAAAATAGCCATACTTTAAACCATGTGATTGCCCGCATGATCCTCTATTTTTTCTTTTCAATGCGTTCGAAGGCACCAAGGTCGGGGCCAGCATCAATATTTCTGTCAGCCCCCTTCAAATCAATGGAGTAGATCTTTGCAATGGCCTCTTTGCCTATGTCTTTTGCAGCAGACAAGGTATCAAGTTCGTAAATTCCTCTTTGGGGATTGATGAACTTTGGATTGATATTTCGTTGCAGGCTAACGAATCGGTCAGGATTGGGTAATTTGAAAGTGTCGGAAATTTGAATCAGACAGTGGTCAAACAGGTAATTGGATTTCCCCTGTTTATCCATCGAAATCTTAAGTTCATCTTGATTGAGCCCGCTAATGATACAATTTCCAAAAACGGCCTGGGTAAGATCCCCGACATATTTAGCACCGCTGTTGCTATTGACCAGGTAATTGGAGAGGGTCAATGTTTCGGTATTCCGAAATTGCCTGGTATTGTCGTTGTTATAGTTGGCAAAAGTGGTATGGTAAAATTGATAATCGCCACCTAAAAGGAGTGCCGTATTGTAGTACCCTATGTTCGCAATCACACAGTTGTATGCGAGGATTTTCGATTTCATGGCCCAAATGCCCGACCAGCTCATATTTTCTATGCGTGTATTCGCTAGTGTAACAGAGGCATAGCCTTCTTTTTCAATGTTTCCTACTTGAAGGCCAATGTTGGCATTTTTGATGATAGAGTGGTCAATTAAGTTGTTGTGACTCCCCGAAAGTAGCGTTATCCCGTTCCATTGGTCCGGTAAATTGGCATATCCGCTCTCCAGACGGTCGCCTTTAAACACAACAGGATCTCCGGATGTCCCTTTGACAACCATTGAACCTTTGATGAATAGCCCTGCATTCTTGTGAAAATAGATGGTGCAACCAGGATCGATGGTGAGTGTCTGACACGAGTCTACATAGGCATAACCGTAAATCAGGTATGGTTTTTCTTTTGTCCAGGTGGTTGTTTTAATCATCTCTGAACGGATCAGTTTGAAGTCTTGTCCCCAGGCAAGCAATCTCACTTTTTGCTCCTTGCTGTTAACCTTAAAAAGAATGGAGTCTTCTGCCACCATGGTTTTATGGGTACCAATCTTGTTGAGTGTAGCTTCCACAAAGATGAAAATACTATCACGTGCGGGGATTTCAACGTTAAAAACTTCGTTTGTAGCCTCTCCATTGATGTTTAACCTGAACCCGCTGTTCTCTCCGCCTGCCAAACTGATTGAGGAGACAATAATCCGATCATTGGTTGAATTATAAACCCTTAAATTTTTGGTTGGAGAACCTATGGAAGTAAAAATGGTATCAAAAGCAACCGTATCGGTCGAAAACGATAATAATTTCCCGTTGGAATCACTTTCATGTTCTTTCTGACAACTGCTTATCAACAGGAATGTCAGAACGACGACAAATGACACGAATAAGCTTTTCATACCTGGCAGGTATTTAAGGGAAGTTTATTTTACTTAGACAGTTTTCCTGTAAAGTAGTCTACCAAATATAATGAAAAAAATTGAATTTTAACAATTTTTAACGAAATTTATTTTTGCCGGATTCTTATCAGGAATAGCCCAAAAAATGTAAATGCTCCGTTAATTATAATTAATTCAAATCCAATTTGATAGCCGTTTAGTAATTGTTCCGAAAACTGGTTGAGAATCCATGAAACTATTGGTGCGGCTACTACTACTATGGGCACAAGATGATCTTTGATCCTGAATTTTGTTAGCATACCGAACGAAAAGAGCCCAAGAAGAGGGCCATATGTAAGTCCCGCCACCTTAAAAACAGCCATCACTACGCTTTGGTTGTTGACTGCCTTAAAAATCATGATCACCAAAAACAGAAGCAATGAAAACCCGATATGCGTAATTTTTAACATCCGCTTCTTATTTTTGTCCCCACGTTTCCCGAAATTAAGAAAGTCTATGCAAAATGCTGTGGTCAAAGAGGTTAATGCGGAATCGGCGCTGGCATAGTTGGCTGCCGTAATGCCCAGCAAAAAGAAGACACCGATCATCAGGCTCATGTGATTGATCGCAAGTAATGGATACAGGTCGTCACTCTTTTGAGGAAGTGAAATTTGGTGAGATTCTGCGTAGATATAGAGTAAAGCCCCCAAGGTAAGGAACATCCAAACTACAAACACAAATATAGAGCTGAAAGTCAGCATGTTTTTCTGAGCCTCCTTCAGGTTTTTACAGGTAAGGTTCTTTTGCATCATGTCCTGATCGAGTCCCGACATGACAATGGTGATGAAGATACCTGCCAGGAATTGTTTGAAGAAGAATTTCCCTGACCTCCAGTCCCAGTCAAAAACTTTCGAATGCGGACTATCCTGCACTTCTTTGATCATCTGTCCAAAACTCCAGCCAAAGCTGTTGAAGATAAAATAGATGGTAAGAACCACCGCGGAGATCAGAAAGATGGTCTGCAGGGAATCCGTCCAGATGATTGTTTTTACGCCGCCTTTGGTCGTATAAATCCAAATCAGTAAAATGCTTATCAGCACGGTTACTCCAAATGGAATGCCAAAATGGGCAAAAAAGGCCAGTTGCAAGACCTCCGCCACCAGGTACATCCTGAAAGCCGCACCAATGGTTCTGGAGAGCAGAAAAAAGAAAGAGCCTGATTTATAGGAATAGAATCCCAGACGCTCCTCCAGGTAAGTGTAGATGGATATCAGGTTCATCCGGTAATAGACAGGCAGAAGAATGAAGGCTATCACCATGTAACCGACAAAATTCCCCATGATAAATTGAAAATAGGTAAAGGCAGAGTTACCTACTTCACCCGGTACGGAGATAAATGTAACACCCGATATGGTGGTTCCGATCATGCCGAATGCCACCACAAACCAGGGGGACTTTCGATTGGCTGTAAAGAAAGTATCGGTCGTTGCAGACCTGCTGGTTAGGTAGGCTACAAAAATTAAAATCAGAAAATATCCCGAGAGGAGAGAGGCTACGAGTAGTGGATTCATGAAAAGTGACTAGAGTGACTAAAGTGAACTAGCGTACTTCAATAAAGTAAGTATTTGGATCGTACAACCTTGTATCTTTCTAACTCTTCCTGCCAGCTATCGGTGATCTCTTTTTCGCTCTTCCCGGCCTGGATCATGGTGAGGATCCTGTCGTCGCCCATAAGCAGGTTGAACCATCGTATTTTAGTCAGGAACTCACTGGCCTGCCCAAATTTGCCATACCAGTCGAGGAAATATTTTAGTGTAAATTTTGGAATCTCTTTAAGGTTCCTCAGATCCTCCCCATAGCAGACTTTATCTTTTTGGAGTGGGTTCATCTCGAACCCTTTGAGACTTTGAGGTGTAAATGAAAATCCCCCGAATTTTTGATCAGGGAAACCAATTACCTGAAAGGGGAAGGTCGTCCCCCGGCCTATGCTTACACTTGTGGATTCAAAAAAACAGAGTGAAGGGTAGAGCCTGATTGAGGTGTAGTTTGGAAGGTTGGGGGAGGGCTTGATGGGTGGGGCATAAACCGTTTGGTGTGTGTAATTCTTAACAGGAATGACCTTAAGGTCGCATTTCAAGCCATTTTTCAACCACCCCTCTCCGTTAATCATTTGGGCAAGTTCGCCCACGGTGCAGCCATGCACAACCGGAATTGGATCGACCCCGACACCCGATCTGAAAGCCGGCTTCAGGATCGGTCCGGCACAGTAGTCCCCGTTAGGGTTGGGCCGGTCCAGTACCATGATTTTCTTACCGTTTTCTGCACAAGCTTCCATCACATAGTGCAAGGTACTGATATAGGTGTAAAATCTGCAACCAACGTCCTGGATATCGTAAATGATGAGATCGATATCAGCAAGCTGTTCAGTAGTTGGCCGGTTATTTTTGCCATAAATAGAGATGATAGGTATTCCGGTTTTGGCATCCACGGAGTTGGAGATCTTTTCGCCGGCATCCGCCTCTCCCCGCAGTCCATGCTCCGGAGCAAAAAGGGCCTTTATGGTAATGCCTTTTCCTGTTAAAAAATCGACCAGATGCTCTCCGTTGACGGTGGAAGTATGGTTAACCACCAAACCGAGACGGAGGCCCTTCAGTCCGGATAGGTAGAGATCAGGACGTTCCGCTCCGCAAACCGGATCACCCTTCTGCGCTTTGGAATGGATGCTGAAAAACAGGAGGATCATCAAAGAAGCAATCGTGATCAGGTGTCCAAAATGGAAAGATCGACGGGGAGTTGAAAGATAATCTTGTGCCATGGGATTGTTTTTTTTTTGCTAAGATAGGGATATCAATGGTACAATTCATTTTTTTGTCCTACCAATTTTGTGGCTTAATATAATTTCGGAATTGGGAGCTTTTGGTTAGATTTGGCGTTCGTTTCCCATTGAATCTCTTATGATGTCAAAAAAAATATTGCTACTACTCTTTTTCTCCATTTTTTCAGTTGCACTTCCTGCCCAAAAGAAGGTTAAGGCGGTGAAGGCACGCGTTACTCATCCGGTCAAAGTTATTTCCCCAAAACCGGTTTCTCCGTTGCGTACGCTTCGTGTGATGCGGAGAGAGGAGGCTCAAAACTCATTGGTGGTTCTTAAAAACAGTGGACAGCTTCTGCCGCTTAACAGGCTGGATACATTAAAAATATTGGTAGTAAACATTGGTTTTGCGAAAGGTGGAGCTATTTCACCCTGGATGGACAGGTATGCAAAATCGGATCATCTGACACTAGATCTGAAAATGAGGCCAGAATCTGTAAAATCATTGCTTTCAAAATCTGCAGTGTACAATTTGGTCGTGTATGCGGTAGGAGATCAGAGCGAAGGAGCAAATTCAAAATCTGGTGACAATAACTTGTCTGCTGCTTCACTTGTTGAGCTTGGCGCCTACCTTATGGATGTGGAGCAACAGCTTGCCAATAAAGTGGCTAAAAATACCAAATCTGTGTTTGTTTTATTTGGCTCTGCCCGTTTGTTGGCTAGCGGAGCCATAACCGAAAAGAGCACAGCCCTTCTGGTTTCTGAAAAGGTAGACTACGATAGAATTGACCTTTCTTCACAATTGGTTTTTGGTGCTATCCCCTCAAGGGGAAAATTAGCCAATGATCTGGGAATCTATAAAATGGGGGATGGCATCATTTTCCCGTCCATCGACAGGCTCAGTTATGTGCTGCCTGAGCAGGTTGGAATAGATTCTCTCAGGCTCTCTCAGAAAATTGACTCCCTGGTAGGTATTGGATTAAGGGAAAAGGCCTTCCCGGGGTGTCAACTCCTACTGGCGAGAAATGGGAAGGTGTTTTACCAAAAATCATATGGATTTCATACCTACTCAGGTAATCTGGCCGTTCAGGATGATGATTTGTACGATCTGGCCTCTGTGACCAAGGTTTTAGCCCCGGTTCCTGCGTTGATGATGCTTGCTGATCAGAAGAAGTTTATCGTGACAAAGAAAATGAGTGATTACTGGCCGGATTGGAAAGGGAGCAACAAGGAAGGGATACTGGTTTCTGATTTGCTCTCGCATCAGGCAAGGCTCAGGGCAGGAGTAGTCTTATGGCCTGGTACCGTTGACGCGCAAGGAAACTACAAACCAGGATACTATGTAACTCAACCAACACCCGGATTTGATCTGAGAGTGTCCGACGGTCTCTATCTGGTCGATAGTTTTAAAGATTCTGTCTATAAATCCATCAGGGAGTCTCCCTTGCTCAAATCAAAAAAGTATGCCTATTCTGATTTGGGTTTTGTCATTTTGCCCAAAGTGATAGAGAACTTGTCGGGTGAATCTTTTGAGTTGTTTTTGCACGATAAATTGTATGCAAGACTGGGAGCAGCCTCTTTGATGTATCTTCCCGCCCTATCACAGCCAAAGGATAAAATTGTGCCTACTGAAGATGATCAGTCATTCCGTCACGAATTGCTTCAGGGTTTTGTACACGACGAAACAGCTGCGCTTATGGGTGGTGTATCGGGTAATGCGGGATTGTTCGGTTCTGTAGGTGATGTCGCGAAGGTGATGCAGCTCTACCTCCAGAATGGGGAGTATGGCAACGAAAGATTTATCACAGGGGAGACACTGAAGAACTGGACGAGCAGCCATTTTCAGAAATCGAACAACCGGAGAGGTTATGGTTTTGATAAACCGGGAATTCAGACGAACAGGCATACCGGAAAGGAACGGTATCCATCCACAGTAGTCTCCGAGCAGAGTTTCGGCCACTCAGGGTATACCGGTACATTTGTCTGGGCTGATCCGGTCAATCAACTCCTCTTTGTTTTTCTGTCAAACAGGGTATTTCCTGATCGGGATAATCACAAAATCAATAAATTACGGTTACGTCCAATGCTTTTGGAAACTCTTTTTAAACTTGCCGGTCAGCCTGCTAAGGGCCGTTAATCAAACATGTTTTATAACAGTTATTTTACTTCCTGCATTTGCTTCTGATTAATTCTGTGTGTATCAACAGGTAATACATCCTTCCGGGAATTGGAAATGTTAAAAATTCTAAATTTCAACAATCCAATTCTAAATGTTGTAACAGCCCTGTAACATTATTGAACTTTTAGTATTAATTTGGCTGAAGTGAAACAGAAAAAACTAAGTTCTTCCCATAAGAATATTTATTAACTTTTTAAAAACCAATATTATGACTGAAAAAATAACATTTAATGAGTTAAGAAAAATTAAAGACACTTTGCCTGACGGTTCAATGCACCGCATCGCAGATGAATTGGGGCTGGATGTCGAGACCGTCAGGAATTATTTTGGTGGAGCAAATTACGCCCACGGAAAAAGTGTAGGCATGCACATCGAACAAGGCCCCAATGGAGGGATTGTCTTGTTGGACGATACAACAATATTGGAAAAAGCCCAGGAGATTCTTCACGGGCACTAATTCAAACCATTTTTAAACATCTTACAACTGCCCCGGATTCGGGGCAGTTTTTTTAATCCAAACACCAAAATGAACCGTAAATTTTTGCTCAGTTTCCTTTTCATTCTTCCGGTATTGGTTGTAGCCAAGCCAAAAGAGGTCAATTTGTTTAACGGGAAAAATCTTAACAATTGGGAGATTTACCTTAACCCGACCGGCACCAAACCACAGGAACCCCTGTTTGGTGTTGTTCAACTAAATGGTGAAAACCTCCTGCGTATCACCGGTGAGGTCAATGCTTCACTGGCCACCAAAAAGGAGTATGAAAACTATCACCTTCGAATGGTTTTCAGATGGGGCGAGAAAGTATTCAAACAACGTAATTCAGGTATCTTGTACCATAGTTATGGCCCGTTTGGCGATGGGCTTGGCGTCTGGATGAGCTCTCACGAATTTCAACTCTGCACTGCCAAAATGGGCGATTCCTATTGCATGGGCAACAGTTATTTTGAAATAGCGGCTGTCAAAGATGCAGAAGGGAAAAGTTACCGTTATGCGTCAGATGGAACGATCTCGAAATTTGGTGTGAATTTCCAGGCCAAGAACTGCTCCAAAAAGGAGGATCATGAAAAACCGGCAGGAGAGTGGAATGTGGTGGATCTTTATTGTGTTGGACTTAATTCTGTGCATGTCGTAAACGGAGTGGTCAACATGGTGAACGCCAATTCGGGACGGATTGAAAAAGACGGATCCGTTTTGCCACTTTCAAAAGGGAGAATTCAAATTCAGTCGGAGGGCGGAGAGCTTTTCATCCGGAGCATTACGCTCGAAAAGATTAAACAAATTCCTGCCGAATTCAAATAAAGAAAAGGGGAAATTTCACTGAAATTTCCCCTTTTCTTTATTTGAATTGATATTAGAAATCGGAATAGTCGGTAGGGTGAAGGAACAGAATTACTGATTTGGAAACAGTATTCTTGTATTCAGCCATTCCTGACAGTCTTTTCCAATCGGGATGATTTTTGAAGGCATCCCAGTGGGCTTTGCGGGCATCCATATCAGCAAAAGTGGTCAAGTACATCAGATTTGGCATGGTACTTCCGGATACGACTTCAGAATAAAAGACCGCGTTGAAATCCAGACTGGTGAATATTTTCATCTCACCTCCTTCATTGAACATTTGTACTTTTTTCCGAAAAAGGTTTTCAGTCGGCCCTTCGTAACTCCTTAGCTCATAAATTCTTGCCGAAGGGGCTGTTTGAAATTTCGGAAGTACAAAGTTTGGTGCATCAGGAAATGCCCTTAACAGGATCGACTCTTTACGGGCAAATGGTACCTGATCGAAAGGAGCGCCAAGAAAATCAATGCCACTCTTCTGGAATTCCGTGTCTTTGATCAATATATCCTGGATTTTGGCGAAATGGTCCAAAGAGGTGAATGGTACCCACACATAGACACGTTTGCCTGAGGTCGTATCCGTCTCAATGGGTTTAAAGACCCCAATACTCTTGATTCCTGCCCTGTGCAATGCAGGCAAATAGGCGTTTTTAAGAAAGTTGTCCACTTTTTCCTCCTGGATTTTTCCGGTTAAACGGTAAACCTGAATTTGGTAGTAATCGCGTGACTTTGCCATTCCTGAATTTGCGAGGAAAGTAACAAAAAAGGCAATCAAAATCAAGGGTAAAATCGAATTTTTGTAAAGCTGCTTCATCTGTTTCATTTGATTTAAAATTTAGATAATTTATTGATAAATAGTTTATTTCCCGCAAAAGCGAAAAAGGCAACAAGAAAATTTTTCAGCATCTATTTTCAAACCGGGAACATTGTTTGATAAATCCCGGGTAGGTAGGAACGCTACAATTTCATGCTAAAATTAGTAATTATTCGATGTTCTTGCTAGTTTGTGTCTTCCCTGATCAGATAGTTTAAGCAGAATCTGTTCCCAATAGATACAAATGAGGCTAAAATGGAACATAAACAAGCATGGCAGTTGTATGCAAGCATTTTTCCTGAAGTGTTGAGTTTCAATCTTTAAATAGAGTTAATAAATATGAGGCAATTGTTAAAATATGTTATAGAACAGGAAATTCCTATTTATACTAAGATTGAATTATAAGTGAAAAATACTTTTATAAATTTGCCAGGCTTGCCTCTTAAAAACTTATTATAAATGCGATCAGAGATATATAAAAAATACGCCAAGCATTTTGTTGCCGTCGACTGTTCGATATTTGGTTATGAGGATTCAGAATTGAAGCTTTTGCTTTACCCTCGTGCTTTTGAACCCGAGCAGGGGAAATGGTCGTTGATGGGAGGTTTTGTTCAGGAGGATGAATCGTTGGAAGATGCCGCGAGGAGAGTCCTCTTGCAAACAACCGGCTTGCATGACATCTTCCTGGAAAAAGCCTCCGCTTTTTCTTTACCAAACAGGGACCCGGGATCACGCGTTATCAGCATGACTTTTGTGGCGCTGGTTCGCATTGACCTGCACGACAAAGAGTTGGTCAGGGAGTCGGGAGCCAAATGGTGGCCGGTTACCAATTTGCCGGAGTTGATATTTGATCATAAGGAAATGGTTCAGAATGCACTGGACCTGTTGCGGCAAAAGGCCCTGATAAATATTATTGGACAGGAGTTGCTGCCTGAAAAGTTTACATTGACGCAATTGAGAAGTCTCTATGAAGCCATATTCCAAAAAACATTTGATCCCGGGAATTTCAGGAAAAAAGTACTCTCTCTGGAAAAGATTGAACGTTTGAACGAAAAGAATACTACGGAATCCAAGAAAGGTGCTTTTTACTATCGTTTCAGTATCCCCATCCTTTCATAATCTCCAAATCCTCCTGTACACAAGCCAAAGGCGCTTTACCCTGGTAGGACTCTTGTTCGATGATAAATACTTTGGTTCCGCCGGTTTTACGGCAAATTTCCAACACCTCTTTTACCGGGAGAATTCCCTTGCCTAAAATGGCGCTTTCATATTTCTCCTTGGTGTTGACGGCGATTTCATCTTTCACATGGATCAGTTCAAACTTACCAGGATACTGACCAATAACATCAAGTGCTTTGGCACCGCCGATGTACATGTTGCCAATGTCGAGCTGCATAACAACTTTGTTGACATCAAGATTTTTCATCATGATATCAAAAAGCTTCATCCCGTTTAGTTGCTCGGTGAATTCGGCCCAATGGTTGTGGTATCCGAATTTCATTCCTGACTTCTGGCACAACTCTCCGCATTTGCTGAATACTTCAAGGTATCCAAGCATATCGTCGTATGTTTTGCGCATGGATTCGTCCATCCAGGGACTGATCACATACTTCTGCCCCATGTAGGCTGCATCTTCGATGGTATACTTCCAGGAATCTGTAAAATCCTTTTTACCGGCATCCCAGTGGTTTTTGCCCATCACAGTATGGCCGCTTGGCATCTTCAAACCCAGATCGGTCAGAATCTTTTTAAATTCCAAAGCACTGTATCCGTAAAATTTGCGGTCGATATAGTTGGCATGCTCAACATGTTTGTATCCCATTTTTGCAAGCTGTTTCAGGGTACCAAGAGGATCTTTTTTCATGTCGTCCCGTACGGAATAGAGCTGAATACCTACAATTTCTGAGGATTTTGGTGCTGCAATTGCAGCTTTGGACAAAAGGGTTGTTCCGGCAAGCAAAACCGCGCTGTTTTGCAGGAATTTTCTGCGTGATGTGTACATAATGTGTTGGTTTTATTGGTTTGTTTGTTTGATTAATATTGATGAAAACCCATTGATACAAATTCCAGCACAGCAGGCAGAGCTTCACGCCAGTAAGTCCAGTTGTGCGAGCCATCACGAATCCTGAATTCGTGGGGAATCTCTTTCTTGCGCATGGCGATGTGCACCAAACAGTTCCCTTCGTTTAAAAAATCATC
>JAVHPO010000108.1:0-13285 GCA_036170635.1 Prolixibacteraceae bacterium
GTTGGACGGTTTTACCACCGACTCCAAAGGGGGAATGGATTGGATTAATGTTGATGAGCAGATGTTTGAGTATGTCGGAGAACGTACTTTCGCGTCTGATACTGCAAGTAATCAAAGGACGGACAATAAAAAAACAAAATATGAGAAAAATAATTGCAGCAATCAATATGACACTTGACGGGTTTTGCGATCATACGGCAGGCCTGCCCGATGAAGAAATACATCAACATTATACGGAACTATTAGGTCAGGCAGACTTGATTCTATATGGCAGAACAACGTATCAACTTATGGAATTTTGGCGAACTCTGTTAGAAAATCCTTCAGATGAAAAATCAATGAATGACTTTGCTATTGCTATAGACAAAATTCCAAAAATTGTCTTTTCGCATACACTGAAGAATACAGAATGGGACAGTGCTAAATTGTCAAATAAATCTCTTGACGAAATGGTTTTAGAACTTAAACAATCCCGCAATGGCGGGAGCAGGGATATTTTAGTTGGCAGCCGGAGTTTAATTATACAGCTAATGAAACTTAATTTGATTGATGAATACCAACTTTGTGTTCACCCTGTTGTTGCAGCAAGCGGTTTGCCATTATTTGAAAATATAAATGACAGAACTATTCTTAAACTCATAAAGACTAAAACCTTTAGTGGTGGTGCAGTAACGCTTTACTATGAACCGACAAACGAAAAAACAACTTAAAAAATAAAAATTATGGCACTTATCAATCCACACATTAACTTCAATGGAAATGCCGAAGAAGCATTCAATTTTTACAAATCTGTATTTGGCGGAGAGTTCTCAAAGATTATACGTTTAAAAGATATATCAACCCCTGAATATCCAGTACCAGAAAATGATGCAAATAAAATAATGCACATTGCTTTGCCTATTGGCAAAAATATTTTAATGGCCAATGACGTTCCAGAAAGTATGGGTCAAGTAAATGAAAATGAAAACAGGTCTAAAATATTTATTAGCGCAGAGAGTCGTGCAGAAGCCGACAAGTTATTTAACGGACTTTCAGCAGGCGGAAATATTGAAGTGCCTATTGGCGATAGTCCTTGGGGTTCATATTTTGGGATGTTTAGAGACAAATTCGGTATTGAATGGATGGTTGATTTTTCAAATTAAACGGATAAAAGTAACTGATTGCAATAAACCAGTGAAAACAACTTAACGGAGTAAGCCGAAAATCCGACAGCTAGTAGCAACCAAAAACAGTACAGGTCAGCACGATAATCATTGACAACAATTCTAATGGACTCAATAGCGACAAAAACTTCTTTTGACTTACAATTCGCTCAAATTGCGTGGGTAGTGAAAGATATAGGGAAAGCAAAAACCTTTTTTAAGGAAATAGTTGGTGTTAGCAATTTTAGCCCGACAGACACCACTCGTTTACAAGATTATGATGGAACCTATTATGGAAAACCAGCCGATGCAGAAAACCTCGTTGCCATGACATATTCGGGTGGTACTTTTATTGAAATTATTCAACCAATTTCAGGAAAAAGTATTTTCAAGGATTTTATTGACAATCATCCAACAGGCGGAATTCAACATATTGCCTACAGCACGCCCTTCACAAACCTTGACAATGTAATTTCAGGGTTTAAGAATAGGGGCTTTACAGTGGTTAGTAGCTTTGACACACCAATAGCTAAAATTGTATTTTTTGACACAAGGGAAGAGATTGGCGTGTTTACAGAAATAATGGGCATTACAAAAGAAGGCGAAAAAGCCGTTCAAGAAATGAAGAAACTATGGACTCTTTAATCAATGACATTGATACATACATCAGTAGTTTTCCGGATGAAGTTCAAATAATTTTGGAAGAAATTCGGACAACCATTAGGCAAGCAGCTCCGGATGCTGTAGAGACAATTAAATATGCAATGCCGACTTTTGTTCTAAATGGAAATTTGGTCCATTTTGCCGCCTTCAAAAACCATATTGGATTCTATCCAGTTCCATCAGGAATTGAAGCATTTAAAAAAGAGCTATCTGTTTACAAAGGTGCAAAAGGTTCGGTTCAGTTTCCAATCAATGAGCCAATGCCACATGGCCTAATTTCTAAAATTGTAAAATTCAGGGTTATTGAAAACGTACAAAAGGTAAAAACGAGGGAATAATATAACGAAATAGCAGCAGTATTAATTATCAATTTAAAAATCAGTAACATAATCAAAGATGAGAAAAGTAGTTTTATTTATGCATGTCTCGTTGGACGGTTTTACCACCGACTCCAAAGGGGGAATGGATTGGATTAATGTTGATCAGGAGATGTTTGATTATGCAGGAGAACGGACAAACGCTTCAGATACTGCGCTCTATGGCCGGGTTACCTATCAATTGATGGAAAGTTACTGGCCAACTGCGGCAGACCAGCCGAATCCCACCAAACACGACATCGAACATTCAAAGTGGTACAAGAACGTTACCAAGGTTATTGTATCCAAGACAATGAAAGACGCCGGTCAGGCGAATACAATCATTATAAGTGAGGATCTGCCTGAAGAGATCAGAAAACTCAAAAACGGACCAGGAAAGGAGATCATCATGTTTGGCAGCCCAACCCTTGCCCAAACATTGATGCAGGAAAACTTAATTGACGATTATTGGCTATTCGTTGATCCAATCCTGTTGGGGCAGGGCACTCCCTTATTCAAAGATCTCAGAAAAGAGACAAAGCTAAACCTCAGGTTAAGTAAAACATTTGCTTCGGGGGTAGTTTGCCTTCATTATGAAGCAAAAACAGAAGAATAATTTTAACCCTTAATTTTAACTATTATGACAACGAAAGTACAAGCAATTCCAAAAGGCTTCCACACTTTGACTCCTTATATCAACATTAAAGGTGCGGTGGAGGCAATTGAGTTTTACAAAAAAGCCTTTGGCGCAAAAGAAGTTGAACGAATGTTGATGCCGGATGGAAGCATTGCACATGCCGTGATTGAAGTAGGCGACTCAAAGATTATGCTTGCAGAAGAGAATGCCCTGTGGGGTAATTTAAGTCCGCAAACGATAGGAGGCTCACCGGTCAGTTTTTGTTTGTATGTTGAGGATGTAGATGCCGTTTTTGCCCAGGCGCTTAAGGAAGGAGCCACAGTAATAGGCGAGATGGAAGTGAAAGACCAATTTTATGGCGACCGTACCGGAAGCCTGACCGATCCTTTCGGACACAAATGGTCGATCATGACACACATAGAGGATGTTTCGCCTGAAGATATGCAAAAACGTATGGATGCCATGTTTTCTGGGCAATGAAGCAGGTACAAGGTTGACACTCAAAAAGACTGGCGCGCTTTGTGGAGGGAAACCAGACGGAAAGTGGATTTGGCTAAGAATCAAATTGTTTTGCGAGATCGTGCTTTTGCAGAAATGATGGATGGAGAATTTATAAAGCAAGCAATTATCTTTAAATTCGCTGCCCATCATTCATCCTAATTATTATGTCCTCATTCCTCCTCGCGCTCCACACCATTCTTCCTCTTTTTCTTGTCATTCTGTTTGGCATCCTGATGATTCGACTCGGCGTGGCAACTGAAGCCTGGGTGGATATTTTAAATAAATACGCACTCCGGATCGGTTTTCCGGCGCTGATTTTTGCCGCGTTGGCCAAAATGGAGATTGGTTTTGCAGAAAATTCAACACTGCTCCTTGGCAATTCCCTTTATCTGATCGGATGCATGCTGATGGCTTTTCCGCTGGGGGCCCTCTTTAAAACTAGCGTGAAGACCAAACAGACAATGATTCTGGTTCTTGCCTTTGGCAATATTACTTATCTTGGCATTCCGGTGTTAATCAATACGATGGGTCAGCAAGCAATGGGTACGGCTGTTATTCTGACCTCCATTTACCTTTTCTGGATGTTTTCGCTGGCGCTGGTGTTGATCGAAGTAGCAGGCGAAGGGAAACTCCATCTCAAAACTATTGTGATCAAATTGGTTACCAATCCTTTGTTGATTGCAGTAATTCTCGGGATTCTGGCATCCGGCCTGAAGCTCTCACCGCAGAGTAGTCTGATGAAATCGCTGGATATGATTGCGCAGTCGGTTACCGCCGTGGTACTGCTCTCCCTGGGTATTTTTATGGGTTCGCAGAAGATTGGCAGCCTTAAGGAATGGACGCCTGTATTCGGACTTTCCCTGGTGATAATGGTCGTTATCCCTGGAATCTTCTACCTTTTCTTGCGAAACAGTTCCATTTCGGAACTACAACTACGCTGTTCCGTTTTGGATGCCGCGATGCCAGTGGGACTAACGGCCTACGCCTTAACGCAGCAATACGATTTAAATGCCACACTTGCCGGCCGACTGGTGATGCTCTCGACCTTTTTGTCGCTATTTATTCTTCCTGCCTGGATCGCTTTTCTTGGATAGAAGGCTATTGGATATAGTTTCAGCTTATGTATCTGAAACCGTTATTCTATAAGGCTTTCTAGATAGTTTTTCAACTATTTTTTGCAATTACATTATTTTGTACAAATGTATCTTTTGCGATGGCATCAATTTTCGAAGTCTGAAAATCTTATCTTTTTTAGGCAATCTTAGTAGAAAGCGAAACACCCCCTGACCTAAATCTTATTATCTTATTTCTTAATATTTTGGCTGTTCAAATTCATTGTATCTAAATGATTTTTAATAAGATAATAAGATATTATTCAATCATCCATTCATTCTACTAAGATTGCCTGAAAAAATAAGATTTTACAAATCCTGAATGGAACGATAATGCATTAGCTGCAAATCGGATTAATCATTTAATCCTCAGTAGGATAATGAATAGAACTGAAATGGTCATTCACCCAAATAAATTTTTTCAAAATAGCGCAAGGCGCAATCCTGCAGTACCTTGTATTTGCGCTCTTCCGGGATAACCGGTGCAAGCGCTTTTTGGGTAAAGATGGGCCACCCATCGTTATCAACTCCGGTTTTTTGTGTAAGCCCCATCTCCTGGTAAAGGGTGCAACTACCCAAATGGATGAGACTCATTTTTTCATCTTTTGTGAAATGTTGAAAAGTAAGGCCGCGTTCGCGGATACCAATCAGGAAAAGTACCCCGTTCAGGTCTATATCGATGTTGAATTGCTTGCCAAGATGGTCGCACAATTCTGTCCAATTAGAAAATGTCATGATTACAAAATTTAATGTAAAGATAGCAGAAATTGGGAAAAGCATAGAGCATAGTGCATAGGGCATAGTGCATAGGGCATAGTGCATAGGGCAAGGAGACGAGAAATGAGGGAGAGACTGGGAAACAAGGACGAATCCTTTGTGTTCCTTTGCGCATCCTTCGTGCGACTTTGTGGTTAGACTTTTTTACCACGAAGGCCTCAAAGGATTGCACTAAGGATCACAAAGTCGCTAAATTCCTTATTTTATGCAACATCTAACTTTATTGCCCTTTAAAATCGGATAAATGCAGATTGATTTTGACGGGGAATGGTGCGACGATCCGCCAAAATGTGTAATTTTGCCTTAACTATCAATTGATATATTTATAACTCACTGTTTTATCCGGAAGAATAGTTCAAATGGAAAAAATTCAGATTGCAGAGATATTAAAATCAGGCCAGGTTGGCGCTGAGATAACCATCAAAGGCTGGGTGCGTACCCGCCGCGGAAGCAAGAATGTTAATTTTATTGCCCTAAACGACGGGTCTACCATCAACAACCTGCAGGTGGTAGCCGATGTTGAAACTTTCGGGGAGGAGTTCTTTAAAAATATCAATACCGGCGCAGCGATAGGAGTCACCGGAATACTTGTAGCATCAGCCGGTTCCGGACAAACCGTTGAACTGAAAGCCGCAAAAATTGAGATAATCGGTTTGTCCGATCCCGACAAGTATCCGATCCAGCCGAAAAGGCACAGCCTCGAATTTTTACGCGAAATGGCGCATCTTCGTCCGCGGACAGCCACCTTCAGTGCTGTCTTCCGGATACGGCACGCTATGATTTTTGCCATTCACTCCTTTTTTAACGAAAGGGGATTCTTCAATATACACACCCCCATCATCACCAGTTCAGATGCTGAAGGTGCCGGTGAGATGTTCAGGGTTAGTACACTTCCTGCGGTGAATCCACCTTTGAATAAGGAAGGGGCTGTTGATTATAGTCAGGATTTCTTTGGGAAAGCGGCAAATCTGACTGTCTCCGGTCAGTTGGAAGGGGAGCTTTTTGCCATGGCGCTTTCGAAAATCTATACTTTCGGACCTACTTTCCGGGCCGAAAATTCCAACACCTCCCGTCACCTGGCTGAGTTCTGGATGATCGAACCCGAAGTGGCCTTCTTTGACCTGAACGACAACATGGACCTGGCCGAAGAGTTTTTGAAATACCTGATCAACTATGCATTGGAACACTGCATGGACGATTTGCTCTTCCTTAGCAACCGTCTGACAGAAGAGGAAAAGGTCAAACCGGCCGACCAGCGTTCGATGGAGCTGATCGAAAAGCTACGGTTTGTTGCTGACAATGATTTTATCAGGCTCACCTATACCGAAGCCATCGAAATACTTAGAAACTCGAAACCGAACAAAAAGGGACAATTCCAATATCCGGTTGGTGGATATGGCACAGATCTTCAGAGCGAACACGAGCGATATCTGGTGGAGAAGGAGTTTAAAAAGCCGGTAATTCTTACGAACTACCCGAAAGAAATCAAGGCTTTTTACATGCGGCTCGACGACAATGGTCAGACAGTAGCGGCCATGGATGTCCTCTTCCCGCAGATCGGTGAAATTATCGGCGGATCGCAGCGTGAGGAGCGGCTCGAAGTACTCGAACAGAGAATGGACGAAATGAATATTCCCAAAGAAGATATGGAGTGGTACCTCGACACCCGTCGTTTTGGAGGTTGTCCGCATGCCGGCTTCGGACTTGGTTTCGAACGACTGATGTTGTTTGTTACAGGGATGGGAAACATTCGCGATGTCATTCCATTTGCCCGAACTCCCAAAAACTGCGAGTTTTAATTTGGAAAAATGCAAAATCTCTCTCTCCAGCAAAGGCTGCTTCAAAAGCTTTCTCCACAACAGATTCAGGTAATCAAGCTGTTGGAGCTGCCTATGCTTCAGTTGGAGCAACGCATCAAAAAAGAACTGGAAGAGAACCCGGTACTCGAATTGGAGGAGAACGATTTTAGCGCTCCCGAAGAGGAAAATCCCAATGACCTGAAGACAAAGGAGGACGCCGATAACGAAGAATTTTCTGTTGATGACTATATCAACGATGAAGATGAGCCCTCCTACCGGTACGAAACCAACAACTATTCCAAAGATGAAAAGATAGCTGAGATACCCTATTCCGAGTCCAACTCTTTTCATGAGTACCTTCAGGAGCAGATCGCCATGGTGATGCTTAACGAAGAGGATTCCATTCTTGCCGAGCAGATCATTGGTAACATTGATGAAGACGGATATTTGCGCCGGGGACTGGAAGCAATCGTCGATGATGTTGCCTTTTCCCGGAACATTTTGACTGATGAGACTAAACTTTCATCCATTCTGCATATTATTCATGAATTGGATCCTGCAGGCGTAGGAGCTCGGGATCTGAGGGAGAGTTTAATGTTACAGCTTTCCAGGAAAGGGATGCAGCGTGAGGAGATCAGAATGGCTTACCGGATTCTGGAAGATACTTTCGAAGAGTTCACCAAAAAGCATTACGACAAGATTCAGCGGAAGTTTAACATCGATGAGGATAACCTTCGGGATGCCATAGATGAAATTCTCAAACTCAATCCAAAGCCGGGCAGCTCTTTCAGTAACAATCTCAACAAAGGCAACCAGACAATTATCCCGGATTTTATCCTGGAGATTGTGGATGATGAAATGATCCTGAGCCTGAACCAGCGAAATGCTCCTGAGTTTACGATCAGCAACTATTATTCAAACATGCTGAAAAGTTTTCGTGACAACGGAAAGGGTATGACCAACGACCAGAAGGATGCCCTTCTTTTTGTCAAGCAAAAGATTGATTCGGCCAAATGGTTTATTGATGCGATCAGGCAGCGTCAGGAGACACTGATGATGGTGATGAACGCGATGCTTCAGTTTCAGCGGGAGTTCTTTGTGGAAGGCGATGAGACCAAACTGAAGCCTATGATCCTGAAGGACATTGCCGATCTGACCGGACTGGATATCTCTACCATTTCCCGGGTTTCGAACAGCAAATACATCCAAACCCATTTTGGTATCTATTCACTAAAATACTTCTTCTCTGAGTCGATGCAGAAAGAGGATGGGGAAGAGGTCTCCACACGTGAGATAAAATCGATCCTGAAGGAGTGTATCGGCAATGAAAACAAACAAAAGCCAGTTACCGACGATGAACTTGCTTCTATTTTAAATGACAAGGGTTACAACATTGCCCGTCGTACCGTTGCCAAATACCGTGAACAACTGGATATTCCGGTAGCACGGATGCGCAAAGAGCTTTAAACGATCAAACGACAAACTTGTATCCTATCCCCTTGAGGGTACGTATGTGGTCGTTCCCAATTTTTTCCCTGAGTTTTCTGATGTGTACATCGATGGTCCTGTCGCCAACGATGACGTTATCGCCCCAAACAGATTTGTATATTTCGTCGCGCAGAAACACTTTGTCAGGCTTGGAAACCAACAGTGAGAGGAGTTCAAACTCTTTCCGGGGTAGCATCATCTCCCTGTCATCAATCTGAAGGGTGAATTTTTCCTTGTCGATGATCAGGTTACCAATATGCAGCACTTTATCCTGTTCAATGTTCTCGGCAGACGCCCCACCACTTCTTTTCAGCAAAGCCTTCACGCGGCTGATCAAAACTTTGGGGCGAATAGGCTTGGTGATATAGTCGTCAGCGCCGGCATCAAATCCGGCAATCTGTGAATAATCTTCTCCACGGGCAGTCAGAAAAGCGATGACAACATCCCTGAAACCAGGAAGTTTGCGAATCTCTTCGCAGGCGGCAATCCCATCCATTTCTGGCATCATCACATCCAGGATCACGAGATCAGGCTTCACTTTGGTTACCATCTGGATGGCCTCTTTCCCGTTTCTACCCGTAAATACTTTAAAGCCCTCCCGTTCGAGGTTATAGCTTACAAATTCCAGAATGTCCTCTTCATCATCCACCAGAAGAATACGTGGGATACTCTCTTTTTCTATCATGGCCTAAATTATTATCAATTCGATATTGGATCCTGAAGGATAAATTTAGAACAATTTGCCGATTAAGTACCTGTTCTTTAAAATTTTATTTTGCGGGCTTCCCTTTTTCCAATGCAAAGGTAAAGGTAGTTCCACCCTCAGGAACGCTTTTAACGTGGATCTTTTGTTTGTGCGCTTCAATGATGTGTTTGACAATGGAGAGTCCCAATCCTGTTCCTCCCTGCATCCTGGAGCGACTCTTGTCGACCCTGTAGAAGCGTTCGAAAATGCGGGGCAGATCCTTCTTGTCGATGCCTATTCCATCGTCATTTACCTCGATGAGCAAGAGATTGTTCATATCGTAAAAGCCCACGGTAACGTTTCCGTCCCTTCTCCCATATTTGATGGCATTTCCGATGAGGTTACGCATTGCTTCGAAGATCCGTTTCTTGTCTGCCTTAACCAGAAAAGGTTTGCCGGAAGTGAGGTTCAGATGCATCGCGATGCCTCTTTCGGTGGCTTCCCTTAGTTCAAGTTCAAAAACCTCTTCTACCAGTTTGCTGATATCGAAAATCTCGGGATTTAATTTGAGTTCGCCTGACTCCAGTTTTGTAATTGACTCAAGATCTTCCACAACATTGATCATCCGGTCTATGCTCTTTTCGGTCCTTTCAAGATAGAGCCGGTTGATTTCAGGATCCTCCAGGCCACCATCCAATAGGGTTAATATGTAACCCTGGATATTAAATATGGGGGTTTTTAGTTCGTGGGAGACATTTCCCACAAAGTCTTTGCGGTATTTTTCGAGGTCGCGGAGGCGTTCAATTTCGGCCATCTTATTATCAGCCCAGATCTTAACATCGTGTTCCACTTCAGCGAGAATGTCTTTGTTCTTATCCTTTTTCTTCTTTTTATCTTTTCCGGGAACTCCGCTAATCGTCTTATAGATAGGGGTAATCTTGTCATTAATCAGGTAGTTCAGGATGTAACTTGTAGTCAGAAAAGAAAACAAAAAGATAACCGGTATCAGAATAACCAACAAATAAGGATATCCGTAATAATAGTTAATTGCGACTAGCGATGCCGTAAGAAGTGTTGTAACCAGAGAGGAAACAAGCGATAGATTACTAGGCGTATAGGATCTGAGAATTCGCATTTTGGATTATCACAACCCGAGATATTTGAACAAGTAGTAGACAATTGCTGCAATAACCATCGAAACCGGAATGGTAAGGATCCAGGCATACAACAAATTGATTGTAACACCCCATTTAACGGCAGTAACCCTTTTGGTTAAACCTGTACCCATAATGGCACCGGTAATGGTATGTGTCGTACTGACAGGGATGCCAAACGCATCTGCACCAAAAAGCATGATCGCGCCTGCTGTTTCAGCTGTAACCCCTTCGAATGAGGTTAATTTGGTAATTTTGGTACCCATTGTCTTGACTATTTTCCAGCCCCCGGATATGGTCCCTAAGCTGATAGCAACATAACATCCGATCACGACCCAGATGGGAATTGCATGGATTTTTCCACCTACCATGGTGATGTGTGCCCAATCGGGGATGGATGCCGGATCTACCCCATTAAAGTAAACCATCAAAGTAGCGGCAATGATACCCATCACTTTTTGCGCATCGTTGCCTCCATGGCCCAAACTAAATAAGGCTGAAGATAATAGCTGAAATCTCCTGAAATACTTATCCAGTACATGGGGGTTGCCTTTTCGCAATAGATTTAGCAAGATTATGGATATAAAATAGGAGATCACCATTCCCAGAATCGGAGCCAGAAAAATAAAAGCGGTAATCTTTAAAATCACACTTGATTTTACAACGGCCCAGCCTGCATGTGCAATTGCGGCACCGGCAAAACCACCAACCAGTGTATGGGAAGAACTGGATGGAATGCCCAGGTACCAGGTCAAAAGATTCCAGATAATTGCAGCAACAATACCTGCCAATATCACCTGTAAATTGATAGCGCTGGTATCAACCACTTTTGCAATTGAGTCTGCAATCTTTAACTCGAAAATGGCATATGCCAGAAAGTTAAAAAATGCAGCCCATAATACAGCCTGGATTGGAGACAATACTTTAGTGGAGACAATGGTTGCAATGGAATTTGCAGCATCGTGAAATCCATTGATGAAATCGAAAAGAAATGCCAGTACAATGATGACAACAAGAAGGGTAAAGCTCATTCTTTGTGTTTTTAATCGGTTAGTTGAGATAAATCGATGATAAAAGCCCGCGGAACTATCCCATTTTAACTACAAGGGAAGAGAAAATATTGCCTACATCGTCGCATTTGTCTATTGCTTTTTCGAGGGTGGTTAATATATCCCTCTTTTTGATCAAGTCAATGGCATTTCCTTCTTGTTCAAAGAGTTTGGAAAGATATTCCTGGTAAATGTCGTCTACCTGACTTTCGTATTCACTTATTTTTTCACAACAACCGACATATTTCTTAAAGTCATTGACCGATCGGACACTGCGCAAAACCATCTGAATCTCCTTGTTGGCAGAATGAATTCGGTCTGCAATCCAAACGAATTCATCGGGAACGGTGTTTAATTTATAAAAGTGGATTCTTTTGGAGGCGGCATGGATGTAGTCAACAACGTCATCCATGTTGTTGATCAACTCATGAATGTCTTCCCTTTCAAAAGGAGTGATAAATGTTCCATTGAGTTCATTGAGCAGATTTCTTGTGATATTGTCACCAATGTGTTCGACATCTTTGATCTGTTTCGTGTACTCAAGTCGCTGGGTAATATCCCTTTCCCTCACAAGTTTGATTAATAACTCTGAGGCCAGCACAAGGTTGTCGGCAGCATCATTGAACAGGGGAAAAAATTTGGTGTCTTTCGGTACCAGGAAACTAAAAATTTTGTCGAGTTTCATTCAAAAGATATTAGAAGATTGTTTTTATCTGTTTGGTACTGTTTACAGGAAAAGGAGACATTTTTTTCTAAAGAATTGAACCAAATCTTTGTAAGAGTTGTAACTCATGGATCAATTATCGGCAAAAATATAAATTTAATGGATTAATTTTCTATTCTTTAGAAAATGCTGCATCAAAGGCCAGCGAACTGGGCGAAAAGTCGATTCTTTTGACGAAAGCGCACGATTCGGCTGCACCCATTTCACGGTCCATGCCGCTGTCCTCCCATTCGACGGAAAGCGGCCCATTGTATTTGATGTCGTTGAGGGCGCGAATGATGTTCTCGAAGTTGATCTTGCCCCGGCCAACGCTTCTGAAATTCCAATACCTGCGGCTGTCGCCAAAATCAAGATGCCCGCCAAAGACGCCGGATGTACCCGGGTGATCGTTCCAGGAGACATCTTTCATGTGGACATGGAAGATCCGTTCAGCAAAAACATAGATAAATTTCGTGTAATCAACTCCTTGATATCCAAAATGACTGGGATCGAAGTTGAAGCCGAAGGCAGGATGGTTGTTGACGGCTTTCAGTGCGCGCCGGGCTGTCTCTATATCGAAGGCAATCTCGGTTGGGTGAACTTCCAGGGCATATTTTACACCCATCTTTTGGTAAGCATCCAGAATTGGGACCCAGCGTTTGGCAAAATCGTCGTAACCTGCCTGAATCATCTCCTGTGAAACGGCCGGAAAGGAGTAGTTGAGGTGCCAGATGGAGCTCCCGGTAAAACCATTGACGACTTTAAGTCCAAGCCGCTTCGCTACTGCACCGGTTTCGATGACAAGCGCCGCGGCCCTTTGCCGAATCCCTTCAGGGTCACCGTTGCCCCATACTTCATCCGACAACATTCCCCTGTGCCGGATATCTGCATTGTCGCATACAGCTTGTCCAACCAGGTGGGTCGAGATGGAGAAGAGTTTCAGGTTGTACTTTTTAAGCAACGCCAATTTAGCGTCACAATAGGCCTGGTCAGCTTTTTCCACTTCAATGTGGTCACCCCAACAGGCAAGTTCGAGGCCATCATACCCAAAGGCAGCAGCCTTTTTGCATACCTCTTCCAACGTTAGATCGGCCCATTGGCCGGTGAAAAGTGTAACCGGACGTTTCATGTGTATATAATTAAAATTTAACCCATTTCGTATTATCATCGTAACCCGCCTTGACCACTGCATCAATGAACATCATACCACGGATACCAT
>JAVHPO010000108.1:13385-21465 GCA_036170635.1 Prolixibacteraceae bacterium
TCATCGTAACCCGCCTTGACCACTGCATCAATGAACATCATACCACGGATACCATCTTCAATTCCTGGGAAATCGAGCCACTCCGGTTTGGGAGTCTCTTTGTTCATTTTAGCTCTCAGAACGAGGGAGAAGTTGCGGTAGATGTTGGCAAAGGCTTCGAGGTAACCTTCGGGATGGCCTCCGGGGGTGCGGGTATTGTGTTTGGCGATATCGCTCATGTAACCGTTTCCGACACGGACAATCTCGGTAGGCCGGTCGCTCCATTTAACCAACAGCGTATTTGGTTCGTGCTGGAACCATTCCAGTCCGCCCTTATCACCATAAACCCTCAGTTTGATGGCATTTTCTTCACCGGCAGCAATCTGGGTGGCCATCAGCACGCCTTTCGCGCCATTTTCGAAACGCAGCAAAGCAGCTCCATCATCATCCAGGAGTCGGCCTGGAACGAATACATTCAGTTCGGCGCACAACTCTACAGTTTTCAATCCTGTCACATATTCAGCCAGATGGTGCGCGTGTGTTCCGATATCACCCATGGCACCCGCTTTACCCGATCTTTTCGGATCTGTGCGCCAGGAGGCTTGGGCATTGCCGGCATCTTCCAGTTTGGTGGAGAGCCAGCCCTGGGGATATTCAACAAGTACCTTTCTGATTTTACCAAAATCACCACGCCGAACACGTTCACGGGCCTCTTTGACAGCGGGGTAGCCGGAATAGGTGTGCGTAAGTGCAAGAACCAATCCGGTTTCGTCCAGTTTGGCTTTCAATTTCAGCGCCTCATCAAGCGTAAAGGTGATGGGTTTGTCAACCACGACATGAAATCCACGATCCAGGGCCATCATGGCAGGATCGAAATGGGCGAAATTTGGCGTCACGATGGTAACAAAGTCCATCCTTTCTCCTTCAGGAAGCAAGGTCTCCTTTTCAAACATCTCCCGGTAGGTACTGTAGATCCTGCTCTCCGGCAGATAATAGGATAATCCCGAGCTATGCGAGATTGCCGGATCTATGCTGAAACATCCGCAAACCAGCTCTATCTGGTTGTCCATCAATGCGGCCAAACGGTGGATCGCCCCTATGAAGGCATCGCTGCCACCACCGACCATGCCCATGCGTAATTTTCGATTCATTATATTGGTTTTGATTTATAAGTTTGGGAATAAAGTTAGGAAAAAAAGTATTTAAAGTGAACTAAAGTGACTAAAGTGACTAAAGTGACTAAAGTGACTAAAGTTTTTGACCCTGAAGATTGTTGATAAATTTTGGAAACCCAATAGGCCGTTTTCCGTTTTGACATGTAATGGTTTTATATTTTTGGGAGATTTTCTTTGTTCCCAAAAATTTGTGGATCAAAACCTTGTTAGCCTGTAAATTTATATCAACACCCTTGTCAGCATGAAGCGAATAAAACTTAAGCGAATAAAACTCATTGGAGCCGTTTTAGTTGTCACATTTTGTATCTGGGTGTTGGTTGGTATTGGTATCTGGCTCAATGTCAAAATCACCAATTGGAAAAGGTTAATCGAAATAGAGGGGGTTAGTGAGTCCAGTTACCAGACTTTTAGCAAATTTATCGATGACATTGAAAGCCAGACGGATTGGAATGTTGAGATTATCAGTGGGTTGAGATCTCGGGAAAGGCAGAAGGAGCTTTTGAGGGAAAATTCAAAAAATGCTTCAATCGACAAAAGCCGTCACGTCCTGGGAAGGGCCATCGACATCAACCTATACCAAAAGAACTGGCTTTGGAGAGTCTGGCTTAAGAAATACAACTCCAAGAGAGACTGGAAGAATACCGGTGTTGTAAGAATTTCTGAGAAATATGGCCTGCTCTGGGGCGGGAGTTACCACAATTACCATGATCCGGTTCATTTTGAGATCAGGTGACCTCAAAGAAGGATAAAGGATAAAGTAAAAAGGATAAAGTAAGAACGCCGCAATCTTGATGGAAGCGTAATTATTTTTACTTCCGAGATTAAGGCTATAATATTCGGAGTCCCTTACTTTATCCTTTTTACTTTATCCTTTATCCTTTCTTCTCCTCCTTCGGTTTTCCGGGAACAGGAACGGTATAAGCCTTCAGATCGTAAGCTCCCAGTTCCAGTTTTGCCGGCATCAGGCTTACAGTTGAGTTGAATACCTCATCGTAAGTTACCTCGTTGCCGGTGTAGGCAGATTCGCGTCCCATAACGGCTGTCAGACAGGAGATGGCAGTTTCAACTGCCTGATTGAGTGGTTTGTTTGCGCGGATGTGGTTGATAAAATCGACATGCTCAAGGGTGTAAGGGTCGGTCTGTTTGTGTTCGGCCTTCTCCTTATCGAAATCTGTTTTCCAGATCACCTTACCCGCAAGGTCTTTGATCTCATGGTTGCCTCCGGCACCGGCGCTGGTCCAGGATCCTTTGGTACCCTGAATGAATTCCGATACATTGTTTTTGCATCCGTCGATTTGACGGCACATGCTGTGCAAGCGAACGCCTCCTTCGTATTCAAAATCAACGCTGAACATATCGTACTGGTCGCCTGTTAATCTTCTTTGCCGGGCGCCAAAACCAACACATTTCACAGGCTTTTTCCCTGTAAACCAGTTGAACACATCGATGTTGTGAACGTGTTGTTCTACGATATGGTCACCTGAAAGCCATTTCCAGTTAACCCAGTCGCGGACCATCAGTTCCATGTCGCTCCAGCTGCTTTCGCGGTTACGGTACCAAAGCATGGATTGATTCCAGTAAACAGTTCCGGAAACGATTTCTCCGATCATACCTTTTTGAATCTGTTTGAAAGATTCAACATATTTCCGCTGGTGGTGACGTTGGGTTCCTGTGACAACAACCAAACCCTGAGATTCGGCTTTTTTGGCGGTAGTCATGATGGAACGGGCACCGGGACCGTCAACGCAGACCGGTTTTTCCATAAAGACATGTTTGCCAGCTTCAACAGCTGCTTCGAAATGGATAGGACGGAAGGCTGGGGGAGTGGCAATAATTACCAGATCAATATCCGAAGCGAGTACTTTCTTGTAGTTGTCGAAGCCTGTGAAACACTTATCATCAGGAACATCAACATTGAATTTTTCTTTCAGTTTCTTGCGGCATCCATCGATGCGGTCCTGAAAAAGATCGCCCAACGCTACTATCTGAAGATTTGGACCTGCACTTAGAAAATTAACGGCAGCGCCGGTGGCCCTGCCTCCACAACCAATTAAACCTGCACGAAGTGGCTTGCCATCGTTGGCATAATCTGGAAGTTCAGGTACATATGCATTTGCCAGATTGGCCAATGGCACAAGGACCGGTGTTTTTTCACCTCCGCTACAGGAGGAAAGAATGGTGCCGGCACCCAGGGTACTGGCTGCTCCTACCACTGCGGCACTTTTGAAAAAGTCTCTTCTGTTAACCGAAAATTTGCTCATAATGTTGGTCTGTTAATTTGGTGAAATGAAAACTGTATCAAATATATGAATTAGTTTTTGTTTGAAACGATTGAAATGTTTGAAATGTTTGAAATGTTTGAAAGAACGCTGGTCCCTGATCCTGTCGAAGGGAAATGTTTGACGCTTAGACTTTTCGACAGGCTGCCCAGGGAACATTTTGCTCATAAGCAAGTCTTGCCTTACATTTTCCAATTCTCTACTTCTTTCAAAACTATTACTATTCCGTCCGAAATTGACTTACCAGCTTTTCTTGCATTCTACCGCGGACGGCTCATCATTCATCATTCCTTACCCGGGGTGCCGCTGCGCTCCATCCCGGACTACAAAATTGGTCGTCCCTGACGGGACTTAAAACCGGGAGTCGATCTCGCCCCCTCTCCCCGTCCCCAAGTCTCCCTCTCTTTTTTTCCCAGTCCCCTTCGTCCTAGTCGTCCCCTTCGTCCTAGTCGTCCAAGTCATCCCCTTCGTTCTACTTCAGTCCATCCGCTTCGCAAACGACCCTGAAGCCGATGCCTTTGATGTCGGAATACCACCAGATACTCTTGGGTTGTTGGGGATCTGTCTTTAGCCAGTTAGCAGTTTGGGTAAACTCCCTGGCAGCAGAACGCAACGCTCCGGCCTCAGAGTTGTAATTTCCACCCCTGACAACATACTCTTCACCTGTTTCAGGTCCTTTGGGATCATTCACAGTATTCCCTGTGGCCTTGTAAGCATCGGCACCGTACCAGTCAGAGCAGTATTCCGCAACATTACCGGCCATATTTTTCAATCCGAAAGGGTTGGGTTTTACGAAGGAAGGTTCCTGTGTCTGCGAGGAGGAGTTGAGTTGATACACCACATAACTATTGATGCCGGTGGTATCCACCCCAAATAGCTTGTTGCGCAATCCCTTTTTGACAAACCTTTTGGGATCACCTTTGAAGAAATAGGGTGTTTCGCTTCCGCCCCTACAGGCATATTCCCATTCCGCTTCGGTTGGAAGCCGGTATTTCTTCCCTGTAACTTTTGAAAGCCATTGGCAATAAGTCTGAGCGCCATAATGGGTCATGGTAATAGCAGGACGTACACCGCTACCCCATCCCTGATCAGGAATTCCAAAAGGCGGAGTTGGGCCGCTGATGGCATCGGGATTACCCGCATTTTTTGCCATAACAGTAGCTGGATCGAGGCGACCTTCCGACATCGTGGAGGCGTAAAAAGCCCAGTATTCATCCCAGGTTACCTCTATTTCACCCATAAAAAACGGAGAAACCGTTACGGTACGCACCGGGCCTTCATCTTTGTTTCTCAATGGTTCGGAATCATCACTACCCATTTTAAAAGTTCCTCCTTTGATAGGAATCATGTTAAAAGAGATAGCTGTATTCGGTACCTGTTCAGTGAATTTTGAAAAGGAAGTAACCGTAGCCGGTGCAGTGAATACCTCTTTGGCGCTGGCAGTAACAGGTACTCCCTGCATCTTCTGGTGTTTGTAGTTTGGATTGTAATGACCCACATCCAGATGGCAGTTGATACATTGCAGGTTGAGTTTTTCAGCGTTGTTCTCGTAATAGAGGTGTGCTGTTCCCCCCTCGGACGATAGTCCTTTGGAGAAAAGGGTTTGGTGACATTTTATACACGATTCGTTGTAGACGATCTTAACGGCATGTTCCAACTCCCTTTTTGACTGCCATTTGAAAGAGGCGCTGTCTTTAAAATAATACCCATAGAGGTCGGTTAATCCGGTTTTAGCCTTCACTGCTAAATACTTAAAACTCCCTTTCGGGGGAAGGTGGCACTCCACACAATGGATTTTAACACCGCTTTTGTTGTAAAAATGCGTTGATTTTTTCCATGAATCGTCCGCTTGAGGGTGAATGTGGCAGGAGGTACAATAAGTATCTGTGCTGGTGTAGTTTATGGCTTTTTCTCCTCCCCATATCAAGAATATACCTATGACCAATCCCATCAAAAATATAAGTCCAATGACTTTTTTACTCCTTTTTTTCGTCATGTTAGATGGTTGTGATGTTGGAAATTCGGTTTTACCGAAAAACACCCAAAACTAAGAAATACCCATGAGAATACGTTCACACCAACCGAAAAAGATTATGTGGGTATTCCATGTGACAATAAAAAAACAAATTATATACACATGAAATAAATGTGGCAAAGAGAGCGGAAAGTTGGCTATTTAGAACGATTATTGACTCGATAATGTCAAGGTTTATAAGCGATCAAGGTAAGTTGCGGAGGTTTCTGAAATCCGTTTATTTTAAGTTTTTCCTTGAGGGCCCAACTTCGGGATTCGAAACTGTTTTTTTGGGGTAATACTCCGGCTGACTCAACCATCTCATCAATTTTATGGGTAAATTGCCATATCTTCTCTTTCGAGTTCAACATTTCCGGCTCATTGTCAGAGAGGAAGATTTTCTCCGGTTCGACATGTGCCTCCTGAAGCATATCATATATTTCTGCCCGGGTATAAATATTTCTGTGGTAAACTCCTTTGGCCCTGTCAATATCTGCTTTTAGAGATAGAAATTCAAGATGGGCCTCCTGGGCAGGGTTAAGTCCATCGCAGATGGTTTCATTGATCAATATCCTTCCTCCGGATACCAGTACCCTCATCATGGCCTGAATTGCCTTAACAGGAAGTTCAATGCGTTGAAGGGCGTTGGAGATGGTCACAAAATCGAAATAGTTCTCTTCGAAAGGAATTTTGCGAACATTGCCCAGTACCAGGTCCACTTTGTGTGGGAAGAGCTTGTTTTTGGCGGAGGCCAGGCTCTCCTTGTTGGGTTCCAGTCCGGTAGCAGAGTCAAAAGAGGCAACTGAGTCCAGAAAGAATCTCAGGAAATCACCCCCTCCTGTCGAAACATCCAACAAATGGCCAACGCAGGCATTCTCCAGATAGGATTTCAGATCTGTAAGCTGGTACATGAAAATGATTGGGTTTTGGCTTCCGGTTATCTTACCTCAAAACTGGTGGTTCCGATGTTGTTTCCATCGGCAAAGATGTCAATGGTATACTGACCGGCAATCAAAGCAGGCTGTCCGGCATTGTCCCAATAAATACTAACCGGAAGATCAGTCCCTTCATACTCAACTTCGCGAACGGCAGAATAGGGGATCTTCAATCCTTCAAATTTAAAGAGGTCCTTGTCTGATTTGGTTAGCAAAAGTTGGTCCGGACGCTGGATGCGCAGATAGATATTCTTTGCGCCTCTTTTGGCTGTCAGGTTTTTACTTAACGTGAAGTCTACTTTGATGCTCTCTATTTTAGAAGCCTTGGCCTGTTCTTTCCCTTTTTTGTTGATTCCGGCAGCTTTCAGGTTGACCGCCTCAAGGGTGGCCGCCAGTGTAACCGTTTGTTCCAGTTTTTTCTTCTCCTGTTCGAGTGACTGATTTTGTGTCTTAACTTCTGTCACCTCCTGCTTTACATTGCTGTTTTCGGTCATCAACCGCTGATTTTTCTGGTTGAGGCTGTCGATTTGTACAACATAGTCACGCATAATTTTGCGCAGGGTGGTCATCTCCTCACGGTATTTCGAGATTTGCCTGAAGCTGGTACTCTTCACCTGCTCTATCTCGGTAAGCAACTCTTTTACTTTGGTCTGAGCGCTTTCGAACTGGATGTTCAGGTTGGTATTGTTGCGTTTCAGCGAGTCGTACCCCAAAACCATGCCGTTCAGCTCGGTTTCGATGGCGGCTTTTTCCTGCTTCAGTTGGGCCGTAACCTCGGCATGCTCACTGCGTTGCCAGAAAAGTATCACGACCACAATGATCAATAAAACGGCCAAAATAATGACCAGGGCATTTTTCCTGGGATCGGAGGGAACATGGGCTCTTTCCTGGTTAATCATATGCGGTACTGTTGTTGATTTGAGCTACAAAACTAAAAATATTTTACCCCCTTTCAAAAAGATTAATGCGGGGAGGCATCTTATGTAACATGAAATGGCAGAAAGCGTAAAAAATAGTGCCTAAAGTATTTAAAGTGCCTAGAGTGCCCAGGGTTAGGGACTCCGGACATTAAGAAAACAAGCGAAGTACTTTAGTCACTTTAGTTCACTCTAGTCACTTCTTATGAACCTGAAAGATATTCGTACAAACTATTCCCGGGCGACGCTTTGTGAAAAGTCGCTGCGCGAGCCCTTTCCGCTCTTTGAACAGTGGATGGAAGAGGCCATCGAGGGCAAGGTCAACGAACCGACTGCCATGATGCTGAGTACTGTTTCGGAGGAGCAAAAACCCTCCTCCCGGATCGTCCTGTTGAAACTTTTTACCAGGGAAGGATTACATTTTTTCACCAACTACAACAGCCGGAAAGGGAAGGAGATTGAGGCAAACAGCCATGTTGCACTACTATTTTTCTGGCCTGAGCTGGAGCGTGAAGTCCGGATTGAAGGGGCGGCAAGCTACTCCTCACCGGAGATATCAGACCAATATTTCAGCGAGCGGCCTTACGAAAGTCAGATTAGCGCCATTGTATCACGACAGAGTCAGCCGGTAAAGAACCGCGAAGTGCTGGAAGATTTATGGAAAAACAAGGAACTCACCTCAAAAGGTACCAAACTGGAGCGTCCGGCTGAATGGGGCGGCTACTTCGTGCAACCCGAAAGGATAGAGTTCTGGCAGGGGCGTCCCAACCGGCTGCACGAC
>JAVHPO010000109.1:0-1007 GCA_036170635.1 Prolixibacteraceae bacterium
CGAAGGGGACGACTGAGGGAATGTGAAAATTGGAAAATGTGGAAATGTGAAAATTGGTAGTTGCACAATCCTAAATTTCCTGACCACCATGATGAACCTTCGCAAATCATACCCCGGAGGGGTTAAATGTTAATAGCCCGGGGTTAAGCGACGAAGGAGCGTTACCCCGGGTAAAGAGATGAATAAAGACCATCGTCCGCGGTAGAATTTTCAAAAGAGTTCTAAGATCACTTCGGACGAAAGGAACAAATATTTAAAGAACCCACAGGCTAAATGCTAAATGCTAATTGCCAACATCCAATTCCTACCTCGGACTAATCCTCAGCCTCATCAGATAATCGTCCATCACATACCCTTTTCCAATGTCGGTAACTACTTCGCCGTAGTTTTCGAATCCCAGTTTTTCGTAAGCACTGATTGAGTTGAGGTTCTGCTTGTTAACCGTCAGTGTGATGTAAGGGGCCCCAATCTCCCTGCTTCTTGCTTTCAGAAAGTCGATGGCAGCATGGCCGATTCCCTTTCCGCGCTCTGAGCTGAGGACATACAATTTACTGAGAAATAGTTCGTTGTGCTTTTCGATAATCCCGATATATCCAACAGGTACAAAATCGGAGTAGATCAAGAAATAGTAATTACCCTCCTGATCCATCTGCGCCAGAATCGATTTTGGAGTCTGGTATTTCCCCAGCATGTAATCTACCTGTTCCTTCCCGATGATGGGCGAATAATGGTCGGGCCATATGGTTTTGGCCAAGTTTGCTACCACATCAACTTGTGATGATGTGGTGACCTTGATAATCTGAACTTCCATTTTACCTGATCTGAGCTCCTAGCTCTCTTTGAAAGGTGTTCATCAATTTTTCCATTGTTTTTTCAATTTGCTTGTCCTGCAGGGTTTTGGAATCATCCCTTAGCAGGAAGCTTACGGCATATGATTTCTTTCCTTCCGGGAGATGCGCGCCTTCGTAAACGTCGAAGATGGAGACTGATTTCAGCAACTCCCGTTC
>JAVHPO010000110.1:0-4880 GCA_036170635.1 Prolixibacteraceae bacterium
GCCGCGACATAGGGAGCAGATGCCGGAACAATTTTTGCAGCCTCAGTCTGATCCTTTGCAAAATCGCTCATGTGAAGATATACGCGGGTCTTGAAAGCAATAATTGTATTCTTGTGGATACGCGTTGTGTTTAGCAAACTAGTCGTATAGGCATTGATGGCCAACGGCTCGGCGGCGTTGAGGTCGGCAAGGATTTGTGTATATACTTCCGATACCTTGCTTCTCGCCAAATCATTGCCTTCGCCAGTCTTGTTTGCTTTTAATCGAAGCGGAACACCCGGGCTGGCTCCATTGTCCTTGTTATATGGCTGAGCATACAACATCAACAAATCAAAATAGCATATTGCCCTAAGAGTAAGTGCCTCACTTTTATACTGATTGTATTCTGTATCCGTAATTTTACCAGTGAGCGTACCGGCTTTCCAGTTGGCATCCAAACCTTCCAGGAAAATATTAATGGCATTCACGGCTGCATAAACTGCTCCCCACAGATTCATTACTTCATTCGTTGAGGTGATAACGGTATGGTTCCATGTCTGGTAGTTGGTCACACCATTGGTGCTTTTGGGAAGAAAATTGTCTGCCCTTACATCATTATAAACATAAAACCTTCCTCCAAGAAAGTTACCGCTTTTCATGGATGCATACATCCCATTTACCTGACCGACTACCCGGTCTTTGGTGTCGAATGCCTGTAGTTCTCCCAAAGATGTTTTTGGACTGAGGGAAAGCATATCAGTAGAGCATCCTACCAGCGCAAAAAACACCAAACATATTGTAGCTTTAATCATATTTCTCATGACATTATAAGTTTTAAGGGTTAAAATGTAATATTTGCCCCAAATGAAATGCTTCTCGCCTGAGGAGCCGAATTCCTGTCGATACCCGGAGTAAGGTTACTGTTCCCGTTAGCAGAAACTTCGGGGTCAGATCCCGTATACTGGGTAAAGACGAATGCATTGAATACCTGCGCATAGATCCTAATCTTTTCAATTCCAATAGATGCCGGTATATTTTTGAAGGTGTATCCCAAAGATATATTCCTAACTTTAACATAATCGCCACGCTCAACATTTTCAAGCATTGGAATGGAAGAACCATTGGATACGTTGTCATTCATAACCGGTTTTGGTACGCTGGTAATGTCTCCCGGATTTTTCCAGGCTGTTTCATACACTTCCAATGAATTGTTCCACCACCGTTGATCCCTCAATCCCGCTTTTGTTCCGTTGTACAGTTTAAAATCAAGTGCATAGGTCAAACTGAAAGCAAAATCAAAGTTTTTGTAATTAAAGTTGTTGTCCATACCACCATAGATCTTTGGCAGAGGAGAACCGGAAATTTTCCCGTCACTGGTCAGCGCAACCGCAGGGGCATTGCCACTTCCGTCCCTGTATGTCCATCTGCTGGCTGCCGGGGATTCGTGCGAATAAAGTATCTCCTTACCGGCCTTGTTAACAAAAATCCTGCGACCGGTTTGGGGATCAACACCTCTTGTTTCAACCGTAAACAGATTCCCGATCGGGTACCCAACCATGGTACGGTTTGTTGTTTCCAGAGAAGAAGTAGTACCAACAATTTCAGTAACCCCGGGTGCAAGTGATGTTACCTCATTTTTCAATGTTGAGAAGTTAAATGTCGTTGTCCATTGAAAATCTTTCTTTGTAATGTTATGACTGGTTACCGAGAGCTCAAATCCCTTGTTGTACATGGTTCCGATGTTCATTGGGATGGTATTTCCAGGAATACCTTTGGACGGTGACTGAGGAACATTGAGAATCAAGCTATTGATATCGTTGTAGAAATAGTTCATTTCGACTGCAATTTTGTTCTTCAGAAGGCCAAAACTTAATCCAACATCATATTTATCACTGGTCTCCCATTTTAGATCAGGGTTACCTGCCTGACTAAAGTTCCATGTTGGAGAAGCTCCGTATAATCCACCGTTGTAAAGTGAAAGAGAGGCATAACTACCAATTCCTGACATATTCCCAACCTTACCATAACTGGCCTTCAAGCGGAGATCTGAAAACCACTCCCCAATTTTACTCTTCTTGATAAAACTTTCGTTACCAAGATTATACATAAGCGAACCGCCACCAAAAGTTCCGAATTTCTTACCTTCAGCCAATCCGGAAAAACCGTCCCGGCGGACACTACCTTCCAAATAAAAGCGTTTATCGAAATTAACATTGATACGCCCAAAATAGGAAATAAAGTAGTTTTCATACTGACTACCACCACCCATGCCGGCAGTAACCCATGATCCCTGGTATGATTCAAAGAAATTATCTGCAACATTGGTCTTTCGGCCATTCCACATATTTCCAACTGTTGATTGTTGTTCAGAACCGCCGAGAAGGGTAAAGTTCAGCTTTTCTTTCAAAGTAGCAAAAGAGTAATCGATCGTATTAGTCCAGGTCCATCTGTTGGCCCGGTCAAAATCATTCCCGGCATAACCTTTCCCAGAATATCCATCTCCTGTTACTGGGGATTGGAAAGTAATTGACTCCACCGAAAGGTTGTCCATCCCATAAGCCGTTTTCAAATTCAATCCTTTTACCGGTTGAACAGTCACACTAAAATTGGCCAACAAACGGTCGTTCTGAGCAGTGTATCTGTTAAGGTCAAAAATGGCGACCGGATTGTAATAACCGTAATTGGTCTGAGGTTGTCCCATACTTCCGATCTGAGAACCATCAATGTTATAGGAACCATCGGCTTTGTATGGGGCGAGGTTAGGAGGAAGTACAAACGCCAACCGGGCCGCACCACCTGTATTGAACCCTTGTCCGGACAAAGAACCGGTATTTGGGGCTGCATTGAATGAATTGGTAATGGCAATATTTGCCCCCAAAGTGATGTATTTGTTTAACTTATGATCGAGGTTTAACCTGGCATTTTTCCTTACATAAGTGTTTTTACGGATCATGCCTTCCTGGTTATTGTAACCAACCGAAAGAAAATAGTTCGTAGTAGGTGATGAACCTGAAATAGTTACAGCATGAGATTGTTGAAAACCGGTTCGGTAAATATAGTCAGACCATTTGGTATCAACAGGTTGATTGTTCAAAGTTGGTATGGTAAACTGAGAACCATACGCGGTCGGATTATTTGCCAATGCCCTATTCTTATACTCAACATATTGAGTCGCATTCATCACATCGAACAAACGATAAGGAGATGTATAACCAAAGTAACCATCATAAGTAACCTTAACCTTACCGGCAGAACCTTTACGGGTAGTTATGAGAATAACTCCGTTTGCTGCCCTTGATCCATATATTGCTGTTGCGGAGGCATCTTTCAGTATCTCCATTGATTGAATGTCGGATGGATTGATATCGGCCAACGCGTTGGAAGCAGCGCTGGTAGCAGATACATCACCTGTAAATACAGCGACGCCATCAACTATTACCAAAGGATAAGAACTGGAAGAGATGGAGTTCACACCCCTGATACGAATAATAGGCGGGTTGTTGAGAACCCCATTGGGCATCGTAACGATCACACCTGAAGCCTTTCCCTGCAATGACTGGTCAAAACTTTGTACCGGAGTCATTTTGATGTCATCTCCCTTTACTGTTGAGATCGTACCACCAACATCGCGTTTTTTTTGCGTTCCATAACCCACTACGACAACTTCGTCTACTGCAACTTGCTCAGACTTCAAGGCAATTTTATACTCCTTTGCATTGGTTAGCGCTACCTCCTGTGAGGTAAAACCCACAAACGACACCACCAGATTACGGGCGCCGGCAGGCACTTTAATCGTAAAATGACCATCTATATTGGTAATGGTCCCAACTGTAGTTCCCTTAACTATGACAGAAGCTCCGGGAATCGTTGATCCATCGTCCGTAGATGTAACAACGCCTGTTACATCCCTGGTCTGGGCGAAGATAGCCTGCATTCCTACGAATAGGATGAAAGTAAGCAACAGCGAAATTTTTTTCATTGATTCTTTTTTAAGGTTAAACATGGTTTTGCTAAAACTAAAACATCAATCTTAGCACAAAAAGGACTGTAGACTGTTAATTTTTGCGTACTAATGCAAATATATGTAAAATTATACAAATATCAAATCATTATGGATTCCGTAGATTCCCTAGAAAAATCACCAAACTAAGGCTTATCACCTATTTTATTGTCCTAAATATCAATTTTATTGTCTCGAAGCTATCAAACAAGGATCATGAAGTCTAAATGTTTCTTATTGCCAAAATACAATAGAAATATATCTATTGAATAGATTGCAAACAATAGAAATATATCTATCTTTGTATGATCCAACAACAAATTCAATGTAGTATGAAGTACAACGAACTGCACTGGTTAATCCTAAGGAACGGTTGGATAATTATAAACACATGAAAAAAATAGAGGCGATTATCGAAAGATCAACAGATGGTACATGTACCATTTATTGCGAAAATGAAATGTTTTCGGGTGTTGGCAAATCGCCCGAAGAAGCCAAAGCAGATATGCTATTTCAAATGAATTTTTTCAAAGAAACAGCTATTGAGAAAAGCTTTTCTTATCCTGCTTTTTTGGACGGGGAATTTGAGGTGGTTTATAAATTTGATACAGAGAGCTTGCTTCGATATTATGCCGGGGTGATTACGCCTGCCGCCTTGGAACGGTTGTCGGGGATACATCAGAAGCAACTGTGGAATTATTTACACGGTCGCTCAAAGCCACGAAAACAACAAGTTGAAAAAATAGAAAAAGCATTGCACAGCTTAGGCTCAGAATTAATTTCCATCGCACTCTAATTACTAATTATGTCATTATAATCAATGGTGACATTCATCTTCAGTGTAACTAGGGTCTGCTGTTAAACTCAGGCAGCATATTTTAGCTCAACTCGTTTTGCGTAG
>JAVHPO010000111.1:0-1005 GCA_036170635.1 Prolixibacteraceae bacterium
GCGGAAATTGCAACCAGGGAAGTTTCCGATCAAGTATCCAGATCATCCATTTTATTCCGAGTATAAATGAACCACCTATAAGTACCGAACTGATCGAACCATTAATGATCATCTGTGGGGTAATATACTCCAATTTGGCAACAGACAGCATAATCAGGTTTCCCATCGCAATTAGCAACAGCATAAAGGCAGGAATCTGCCAAACCAGTTTTTTAAGATTGGGTTCTTTGTTCATTATCGTTTTCTTTATCGTTGCGGCTGATCGAATTTACTCAATTAATCTACTTCTTCACCAATTCCTGAACACTTTTCAGTTCTGAATCGTTCATCTCTTTTCCCCAATTGGGTGAAATCGCAGTTTTGGGTTTGAAAATCCTGAATTTTTCATCAGCAACCTGAAACATTGGAAGCGCTTTTGCAGCCCCGCCACCATAAGCTTCAGGAGTGTGAAAAGTCATGGTAGCCCGAAGGTAATAAACGCGCGGATTGTCCGGGTTCAGTTCCAAAGCCTTGTCGAGCGATTTGTTCATCACCGCCACAAGGGTCATCCCACGTGTCATCGGGTCTATATTAATGCGTGATGGATAGAGAAACCCCTGCAGCATATGCAATTCAGACTCGTTCGGATCAATTGCCATGGCCAGATCCAGGTATTTTTGTGCCTGATCAAGGTATTGGTCCTTTTTTGCATTTTCGGTTTCCCTAAAACTAATCATGATGTATGCAAAGGAGGCATAATACAAGGGTAACCACTCCCCTTTTTCGATGCTCGAAATTCGCTCAAACTGATTGGCAACTTCAACATATTCAGGAATAGTTTTAGCCTGAAAGAGCTCTTTGATCGATTGGGTGATGGCCTTCTGGTAGTTTTCGTCCGCAATGAGGTTACTGAATAACGAAACCAATACGAGGGTAACAATTAACTTTTTCATTTTTTGTGTTTTTAATATTCAATATTCCGATTAAAACATAATAGATATAAGCAAAATGGTTTGCCGCACAAAA
>JAVHPO010000112.1:0-4857 GCA_036170635.1 Prolixibacteraceae bacterium
CATGGAGAGGCCAGAAGGATTTGAAGGTAGTTCTGTTCCAGGCAAAAGGCAAATGCTTTTCCGCCGGAGTGGATGTAGGGGAACACATGGGCGATCTGGCGCCGAAGATGATCGACGCCTTTCACGGCATGTTCCGCCGGATGGAGAAAATTGATGTTCCAACCGTGGCCTCGGTTTACGGCTCCTGTCTGGGAGGCGGCTGCGAGCTGGCCATCTTCTGTGATCTTGTTATTGCCGCGGATGATGCCAAGTTCGGCCAGCCGGAGATCCAGGTCGGGGTCTTTCCCCCGATTGCCGCCCAGATCATGCCGCGTATCATCGGGCAGAAGGCAGCGATGGAGCTGATCCTCTCCGGAAAAACCATCTCGGCCGAGGCGGCCAAGGATCTGGGGCTGATCAACCAGGTGGTGGGGCGAGAAGGGCTGGAAACGGCAACTGCGGCCTTTTTGAAGCCCTATCTGAGGCTGAGCGCCGAGGTGCTCCGCTTGACAAAAAAAGCAGTTAAATCAGGGCTTATGGACCCCCTGGAGCCCTCTTTGCGAACCATCGAAGCTATCTATTTACAGGAACTCCTGAAGACCGCGGATGCGCAGGAGGGCCTTGTCGCCTTTCTCGAGAAGAGAAAGCCCCAATGGCGCAATGAATAAGAAAAAGCTGGGAATGCCGGAGACTTCCTGCAGGGCAAGTGGCAATGAATCAAGCTTCTGTGGGTCGCCTTTGTCGTCAAAAATGGCGTGCAACCTATCGATCTGTTTTGAACTTGAGGATAGAATCAGGTTGTGGTATCCCTTGTGTCTGTTCTCCTTCAAGTTAGCTCCCAAAAGATCAAAATTCTTGTTGAAAACAGGCTGGGGAGCAGTATGGAAGTCGACAGATAAATCTCCGGTTTTTTTGCCTGATTTTAATTCGGCCAGGCGAAATTTCTTCAGATAGCTTTTGAAACTTTCGGCTGAGAGAAACTCACCCCTAACCTTTTCTTCATTGTCCACATGAGCCTGGGTAGCGGTAAAGCTCAATTCTCCTATGTGGCTGGTCAGATGGTCAAAGTCTCTCGAAACCAGATAGGTTTTGGTATCGAGAAATTCAAAAAATGAGACCTTCTTCTCTTCCGACAATCCATTCTGAATATTCGGAATAATGGAGATCTTGTTGTATGGAACTTTGGAGATTTGGTCTTCGATATCGAAAGAACGAATGGTATCAACCACATCCCCGAAGAAATCGATGCGGTAAGGATCTTCGTTGGAAAAGGAGAATATATCGACTATTGATCCCCGGATGGAATACTGCCCCGGCTCAAAAACAAATTCTACCCTTTCAAAACCGTATTCGTAAAGGAGTTCATTAATGAATGAGATTGAAAGCTTTTCACCGGTTTTGACATGGAGTGTGTGCTTCTGAAGTCCTGTTTCGGAGACTACCATCTCCATAATCGCTTCCGGATAAGTTATTATCAGGTAGTTTTTCTCCTTGACTGATAACTTATTTAATACATCGGTGCGAAGAATAATATTTTCGTTGTCGATGTGGTCGTGCCAGATGTTTCGTTTGTAGGATGACGGATAGAAAAGCAACTCGTTCTCACGGCCGAGTACCTGAAGATCATCGAAAAAAAAGGCAGCCTCTTCGCGATCGGCAAGAATGAAAAGGGACTGGTAAGATACCATCTCTCTCAGTACCGAAAAGGCTACAGTAGCTGATGATCCGGATAGACCCGAAACGGAGATTTTTTTTGCCCCGGAGGTGGTCAGTGATTCTTTTAATCCGATCAGGGACGGATGAGAGCGGTATAAATGCAGAAAATCTGTGAGTTCCAATTTGTGCCTTTGATAAGATCGTGCGAAGTTACAAATTTTGCAGATTGCGCCTAATCCAGAATCGGGATGTCTGCCTTTTTTGTTACTTTGTGTTATGTTAGTCGAACTTATAGAAAACAGAAATATATTAAGATGAAGGTATTCAAATTTGGGGGAGCTTCGGTAAAAGATGCCGCAGGTGTAATCAACACTACATCTATCATTTGTAAGGAACCCGGGCAATTGATCGTGGTCGTTTCGGCCATGGGTAAAACCACGGACGCTCTAGTGGAGGTGACAAAAAACTATTTCAACGGTAAAATTGAGGAGGCCGCTCAGGGAATTATCAGTTCTAGAGAGTATCACCTTAAAATTGCCAATGTGCTTTTTGCTGACGGCAATGAAAAGTTGGAAAGATCCTTGTACGAAGAGTTTGATGCCTTGCTCAAAAGGGTAAATATTCCGCCTTCCCTCAATTATGATTTTGAATATGACCAGATTGTATCTACCGGTGAGATGGTTTCGACAGAAATCCTGGCGAGCTATTTAAATCACGTGGGAAAGGTCACAAAATGGATTGATGCAGGTCATTACATTCGCACCAATGATACCTGGAGAGAGGGAGAAATCGACTGGGAACTTACCAGGAAACTATTGCCTCAGGCTATTCAGTTCAAGGAAAACAGTGTCTGCCTTACGCAGGGATTCATCGGTGCCACCACCTTCAACCTGACAACCACGCTGGGAAGGGAAGGTTCCGACTTCACTGCAGCTGTCATAGCCAATGTGATGGATGCAGAGAGTGTAACTATCTGGAAGGATGTTCCGGGAATTATGAATGCCGATCCGCACCAATATGCCAGAACTTTTAAACTTGAGAAGCTTTCCTACCGGGAAGCTGTTGAAATGACCTATTACGGAGCCAAGGTAATTCATCCCAAAACAATGAAGCCATTGGTAGAGAAGCAGATACCATTGTATGTCAGATCGTTTCTGCGTCCGGATGAGGAAGGATCGATGATATGCAACATCGACCACCCGATGGAGTATATTCCGGTTATTATCAGCAAAGGGGATCAGATTCTGATTACCATATCGCCGAAGGACTTTTCATTTATCGCTGAAGAGAGTATCGCAAATATCTACCGGCTTTTCTCGAAATTCAGGATGAAGGTGAATCTTGTACAGCAGTCTGCCATGAACTTCTCATTGGCCATCGACAGGCCGGAAAGGGATTTCGATCAGATGATCCGTGAGCTTTCCGAGCATTTTGTAGTTCATTACAACGATGGGCTCGAGCTGCTTACCATACGCTACTTTACGCCTGAAGCTGTCGCCGAAAGTACCAATGGCAGGACCATCTTTGTCGAGCAACGTACCCGAAAAATTGTACGTTTTTTGCTAAAATAGCTTATTGAGTATCCCTGTTGAAGGATAGTCTTTCTCCTTTTGAATCTTCGTGGAATGTTCCTTTCTTACCAGGATGGTTGTTCTCGTAAACCATCTTTCCATTTACAAACGTGTTGGTTACAAAGTAGTAAAAGGAGTTGCCTTCGAATGGGGACCAGTTGCATTTAGCCTGAATATTCTCCTTGGAAACAGTCCATTTACCTGCGTCGACCAACACAAGATCAGCCTTATATCCTTTCCTGATGTATCCGCGTTTCTCAATGCCAAACAAGTCAGCAGGTGCATGACACATTTTTTCAACCACCTTTTCGATAGAGATTTTTCCGTTTCGGCTCATTTCGAGCATGGCAACCAGAGAGTGTTCCACCAGCGGACCACCCGATGGCATTTTCAGGTAAGGACGACCCTTCTCCTCTTCCGTATGGGGGGCATGGTCGGTGGCAATCACGTCAATCCTGTTTTCATTTACAGCCTTGATCAGGCCTGCACGGTCGCTGGCAGATTTGATGGCAGGGTTCCATTTAATTTTCGCTCCATATTTTTCGTAATCGGCATCCGAAAACCAGAGATGATGCACGCAAACCTCAGAAGTTATCTTTTTGCTTTTAATGGGTGCTGATTCAAACAGGGCAATTTCTGCCGCAGTTGAAACGTGCAGGATGTGGAGCCTGGTCCCATATTTTTTAGCCAGCTCAACAGCTTTGGAAGAGGAGTTGAAGCAGGCGCTTGTATCGCGTATTTTGGGATGTTCGCTAAGGGGAATTTCTTCTCCATATTTTTCCACAGCCAAAGCAAGATTGGCTTGTACAATTGATTCATCCTCGCAGTGAACCGCGATCAGCATTTTTGATTTCTGAAAGAGAGAAGCAAGGGTCTTAGGATTGTCAACCAACATATTACCGGTCGATGAACCCATGAATACCTTGATACCGCATACCTTTTCGGGATCAGTTTTCAGCAGTTCTTCCAGGTTATCATTGGTGGCTCCTATGTAAAATGAGTAGTTGGCAAGGGAAACTTCCGATGCCCTTTGATATTTTTGATTTAAAAGATCCTGGGTGGTAGCCTGAGGAACTGTATTGGGCATCTCCATGAAGGAGGTGACCCCCCCGGCTACAGCAGCCTTTGATTCAGAATAAATATCTCCCTTGTGGGTTAGTCCGGGTTCACGAAAATGAACCTGATCATCAATAACACCGGGTAGCAAATATTTGCCGGATGCATCAATTACCTCTGAATTAGCCAATATAGCTTCCGGTACCGAATCCCTGAATATCTTTTCGATGATACCGTTCCGTATCAGCAGACTGGTATCCCGCAGAATCTTCCCTTCATTGACAACCTTTGCATCTTTGATAATTATATCCTTCATTTTTGATTGATTTGTTTTTTAATTCGCTTTTAGGTAGATTAAAATATTGATTGATAGTACTATTTATTTAGATTTTTTTTGCGGGATTTGAAAAATAGCTGGCAATTTTCATTTTGATGACCCCTTTGAAAGCTTCACCGAAAATACTGCCACTCATTTTAGAGGCTCCCTCCTTGCGGTCAGTAAAGATAATAGGGACTTCAACAATATTAAAACCCAGTCGCCAGGTTTTGAACTTCATCTCAATTTGAAATCCATACCCCTTCATCTTGATTCTAT
>JAVHPO010000113.1:0-1170 GCA_036170635.1 Prolixibacteraceae bacterium
GGAGAAATCCCAGCCTTTTTTTTTATAAGTGTCAGAATATCCTATTGTTGAATTGATGAACTTCCCAAGCATATTGTTTACACGGTAGGAAAAATAGATACCCATTTGTGGGAAATAGGCATTCTTTTGAGCCATTCCAATATTTAGGCGGTGACCCAATCCGAACATATTTTCATTGACGACTTCCAAATCGCTGTCATCGGAATTGAGGCTCACGCTTGCTGCATACTCAAATTTATCTTTTGAAATGACAACAATTTTGACTTCGTCAGGATTTTGATTATCTGCTTGTACCAGAAAGGTGACATCCTCCAGGTAACTTAAATCACGCATAAGCTTTTCATTTTCTGCTAATAACAAAGGATTTAGCCTCTCTCCTTCTTTGAAAAGCAACTGCATCCCCAGTTTACTTTTTACTGTATTCATGTGTAGTCGATTTCCGGCTTTTTCTATCCATCTGGTTGCTATCACTGTGGTATCAGATAAGGAGGATCCGAATGGATGCAGCCTTATAAATCGTATAGAGCTAATTTTTTTGCCTTCAAATTGAGAAAAATAGGAGATACTTTTAACCCCGGGTTGAACCACGGATGTAGGTTGGAAGGTGATAAAGTACCCCAAAATATTTTTGGTGAAATGATTCTTGATGGCCAATTGATCTAGTCTTTTCTCTCGTGAGTTCGAACCCAATGGAACCAATTTGACCGTATCAAAATTCGCTGCTATGAGTAAGGATATTTTGGGCGGGAGAATTTTGGCGGATGATGATGAGTCATTTCTTAAAGAATCAGTATTTGAAATACATGATTCAAATTCGAATTCGGATTGAGAAATGATGCCCCTTGAATACGACTTGAGAGGTATCCAGGATTTGCTTGTGCCACCTTCTGAAAGATTGGAGCCCAAACTCTTCGAGTAGGGCGAATTAGCAAGGGCAAGCATAATGAGGGCAAAAATCTTGAATTTCAATTATTTAATGTAGATAATGTTCGAAACGGGTCTTTCTCCCGTCTTATCACTTGGGTGATTTAGTATTCTTTTTTCAGTCCCGTCATTCATCCATAGAGTAGTAGAACCACCACCATCGAGATTAATGGCATCTTTACAGTTCATTGTAAATAAAAAATGCTGTAGTTCTTCCAGATTCATTCCATTCGCATCCTTGCTGCG
>JAVHPO010000113.1:1270-21140 GCA_036170635.1 Prolixibacteraceae bacterium
TGGTCCGGGCAACAATTTTGCCGTCAGATTCCAGGTAAGCTACTGAACCACCCTTCTCAACATCAAAAAAGCCTCCGTTTATTGCGACCAAAGCCTTTGAATCGTCTCCGAACGAGCTTGTTTTTAATAATGCAGAATCTGAAAACGCGATAGAAATTTTGTGTTGAATGAGCGCCTCTTTTTTGCACTCTGCAACTACAATGTTCTGTTTTTCCGGTGTCAATGAGTCGGCATTTAGCCGGTAAATTGTAATACCATCACAATGAAACGGGATGTTGGATTTGGTGAAACCAATGTTTTGGCTGAATCCCGAAAACGAAACTGCAAACCATAACAGTAGCGAAACGAAAATGTGGGTGTTATACATTTGATATTTATTAAAATTTCTCGAGTGAAGTTTAAAATATAAAATTCAGAAAGTCACCAATCTGCGCCCATGATACTCACCGGAAGGTATGATCTTCCGGAGCTCTTTGAAATTTTCATGGTCTACCTTCCCGGCTACGATAATTGAAAGTTGAGGCGAAGCCAGTTCTATCATACGGTTCAATGTCTCACTACCCTCAAAAGCAGTTGGTTTGCCACCTGAAGAAAGAATTCGTTCAACACCAATCTCCTTCAGAAGAGCAACACTTTCCAGGATATCTGCTGCCTTGTCTATTGCCTTATGAAAGGTCACCTGCATTGGTCTGGCAAGTTGAACAAGCAATCTGGTCCTCATCTCATCGATATTCCCCTTTTCATCCAGAAGTCCAAAAACCACACCTGTGACTGGTAATTCTTTACACAAAAGAATGTCATCCTGCATGATTTCAAACTCATCCTGGGAATAGGTAAAATTACCACCTCTGGGACGAATCATCACCATTACCGGCACAGACAATTTGTCCAGACATTTTTTGATGGTCCCATAGGAAGGAGTTGTCCCACCAACTGAAAGATTTTCGCAAAGTTCGATGCGTGTTGCACCTGCATCAACTGCTCTGATTGCTTCGTCGAACGACTCGACACAAACTTCTTTGACAATGTTCATATGTGTATAATTTTGTTTTTCAATGGCCATATGGAACTCGCCATTAATCATTCACCTGTGTGAGAAGCAATACTCATGGCTCGTTTCATATGATGATGTTTTGGCAAAACAAATTGCTAAAATAATTGTTTTTTGACGGATCAACTCAAGTAGTTACATTTGTGCTAAAATAACCAGTATGATTCTTCGCGCATTTTCACTTTTCCTCTTCCTCACTTTACCGTTTTTTCTATTTTCTCAAGGGCACACTACTGTTTCGGCTGCCACTCCCCGGTTGATAGTCGGCTTTGTTGTTGAGAATATGCATCCTGATTATGTGGAACGCTACTGGGATAAGTTTGGAAATGACGGATTTAAACGACTGTATTCCAATGGTTTCGTCTGTGCTAATCATCATGTTAACAATCTGGTTCAGCGGCCTTCGGTTGGTATGGCAACACTTTTTACAGGAACCACACCATCGCACCATGGAATAGTCAGTGATAGTTGGATCGATCGGTTGAATAACAAAGAGACGGACTGCATTTTTGATAACGCATATTCCACCATCGGATCCGACTCAAAACTAGGACAAAGATCGGCAGCAAGATTGATGACCCCAACTCTTGGAGATAGGTTGAAACTAGTAACCAAAGGAAGAGCGCGTGTTTTTAGTGTGGCCATGAATGATTATGCGGCAATTTTTTCTGCAGGGCATTCAGCTGACGGTGCCTATTGGCTGGATGAAACCACGGGAAGCATGATATCCAGTAGTTTTTATATGGATAAATATCCGGTATGGGTTACTGAGTTTAATAAATTTAAACTTGCTGACAAATATCTCCAAACACCATGGAAAACTTTGAAGGACCAGATAAGTTACAACGAAAGTGTGGAGAGTGCGTCTCTGCACGAAACGGGGTTTCTGGATAAATACAATGCATTCCCATACGACCTGATCAAAATAAAGAAAGAGTCAGGAGGAACCTATTCGATACTTAAAAGTACTCCATTTGCAAACACCTATTTGAAGGATTTTGTCCTGCAACTAATCCCGAAGGAGCAAATTGGCTATGATTTTGTTCCTGATTTGTTGACCATAGTTTTCTCATCCATGGACAAAAATTGCGGAAATTTTGGTCCTTTATCGGTAGAGATGGAGGATACCTATCTGCGAATGGATAAAGAAATTGCAGAGTTATTGAAATACATTGAAGATGGATATGGGGTAGACAATGTGCTTTTTTTCCTCACATCCACTTCCAGTGTCTCTTATCATGCAGATTATCTGAAAGAAAGGTTTAGAATGAATACCGGAATTTTTAATCCGGAGAGTTCTGTTTCGCTCTTGAAATCATTTTTAAATATCAAATTTGGAGAGGGCGACTGGGTCGAAAAGTTTAGCTATCAACAATTGTATTTGAACCACGATCTGGTGGCTAAGAAAAGGATAAACTTACGTGATATGCAGGCCGAAGCCGCCCGGTTTCTAAATCAGTTTGAAGGGATTGCCTATGCAAAGGCTGCCTTTGAAATTGAGTCAGACAATTTTTTGGGTGGTCCGCTTGCCTCTTTTCAAAACAATTTTCACATCAAACGCTCTGGTGACGTAATGATCCGATATGAAGAGGGATGGCTTCCAAAAGAGAAGTATAAAGCCATCGATTATACCGACAACGACCAGGTGCCTTTGGTTTGGTATGGGGCAGGTGTAAAAAAGGGAACAACGTTGAAAAAAACAGATGCAACTGATGTTTTGCCAACAATTTGCGCACTATTGGGAATTGTACCTCCGGGAGGTTCTACTGGTACTGCCATTGAAGAGATTATACCCAAAACAGCAAAAGGCGAGTAAGGGGAGATGGATGAAAAACTATTAGTTCAAAATTCAAATAAAAAATACGCACATGCCACCCACAGCCAGGAAGGCTCCTATCACCTCTTTCCAGTTTAGCTTTTCCTTAAGAAATAGGACAGAAGGCAGCAAGATAAATACCGGAACAGTTGCAATTAGGGTGGAAGCTACCCCCACTTTGGTATGCTGAAAAGCCAGTAAACTCAATGATACTCCCAAAAATGGACCAAAAAAGGAACCGATTAAAAGTGGATTAAGTGCCTTTTGATTTAGAATTGAACTTTTGACGTTCCTCCAGTTTCTTGACAGGCTGATAATCAGCACGAAACCGATAATTCCGGTAATGGTTCTTATCTGTGAAGAGGCAAATGGATCGTAACTTCCCATTCCCAGTTTCGAAAATACCGCTCCTATTCCCTGGCCTGCGGCTCCTCCAAAGGCCAGGAGAAGTCCCTTCACCGGATAATTCAACCCATGAGTCATTTTATCATCGACCTCCTCTCTTTTAAGGATAACGATGGCGATACCGGAAAGTACCAAAATCATTCCTAGCAGATTAAGCCAGGTAAATGATTCATGAAGGATAATAACCCCAAAGATTGTCGCAATGGGGGGAGCAAGTGACATGATCAGCATGGATACTTTAGCGGATTGGTAGGAATAGGATGTGAAAAGGAAATAGTCACCTAAGACAAACCCGATTAATCCTGAAACTGAAAGCCATTTCCACGATTCGGGAGTTGCATCGGATGGCAGCCAAAGTCCTCTCATTACTTTTGACCAGACCATGTACATGATCATGGCGAACAAAAGTCTGAAAAGGTTAACCGTCAGAGATCCTGCCCGACGGGTTGCTACAGAAAAGGTGAGTGCAGAGACGGTCCAGCAGATGGCTGTAAGGATTGCTGTTATTTCACCCAGATGGTTAATTTGCATCGGTTAATTTTTGAATGGCGCAAATGTAGGTATAGTGAGATGATATCTACCCAATGGCAACTATCTTTTTGCGAAAATCGGCTACAAAACCAATTGCAAAGTACCCACTACACCAAACTTTGAACTGGTATTGTCAAGTTTGTTGTATCTCCAGACCCCGACAATTTTAAATACCTTAAAAATGTTTTCCAATCCCACAGAGACCTCCGTGTAAGGATTATTCTGAAGGCTCTTCATTCCGGTTGGGAATAGCATGGAATTATGTTTTGAAGGGTCGTAGTTCCCGATTACAGAGCGTACTCCAATCAACTCCCTCCACTTCAGTCTTCTGAAAAGTGGAATTTTGTTGAGGAAATAGCCCTGAAAATGATGCTCCAGAAACAACGACAAATAGGTATCACTCACAAATTCCTGCATGTTCATCATGTTAAACGAATAAAAATCATAGGCATAGGTATCATTTCCTTCGTGGATTTTCATCAAAGGGAAAGGTACATCACCCCATATTTTTCCAGCCTTAATGGAATAATAGCTGAACCCAAATGGATTGAGCATTAATTTTTGGTCGATTCGGGCTTCCATTTTGTAATAATTGAACTCACCACCTAGCAGTCCTTTCAGACCAACGGATAAGTCCAGATTGAAAATAGGTCTGGAGTTTTCAAACTTTGATCTCTCGAAACCATCCTGTATATAATATTCATTCGGCGCATAACGGGTGTTGAGACTCAACTCACTATTTTGAATGGATGGGATTAAATTCCCGGAAGGTGATTCGAATTTAACAAAAGGAGCACTGTAATATTTAGTGCCATTGAAGGAGAATTTATTGGTTAAACCTGCCACCCACTCCTTTTCGTAATTGATCTCCAGCCTGTCGACAAGATTTAACTTATTGTATGGGACCTTGTGCAATAAAGTATTTAGTATGTTGTCGATCATAAAGGCATTTTTGCTTTTGCCAAAAATCTCGTAATCGTGTTTGTACTGAGCAGAAAGGTAGTCTTTCGGCTTTTTAGAAAAGTAGTATTCGAAACCCCCGCTATACTTGTATTCCTGGTCATTCGATCCGTAAGCTACATAACCGTTGAGACGAAGGTCATGGTTAAATTTCATCGTGGTGCGCGCACCAAATTTGAACCTGTTCCCCTCAACAGGGTTGTTTGAATAGAAGGAGTAATACTGTCCAAGTTCGATTTTTCCCAAATCCCTGTAACCGTAGTAAAACATATAAATGTACTCGGCTGTAGTTTTGTATAGGGGTACATTCTTTATCGAATCAACCATTTTATAAATACCCAGCTCTCTTTTTTGCAATTCGATGGGTCTCGAATTTTCCCAAAACTTTTCACTTTTGTTCATGGCATCATCATGGACAGTGATTCTTTCGTTGGCTTCCAACTTCACCCCTTTGAGCTTTTCAAAAGTAAAATCCTGATAGAAATTTGCTTTTCTGCCGATAACCCCAATTCTTTTAGATTTCTGATCTTTTTGAATGTCGACATCCAGAATAATGATTTCATTTTTTGGAGTCCATCTTTCATTAACCAGATCATATTCAACAGCGTACTTAAAATTATTGACAAAATTGATGTTCGCTTTTTCGGAGAGTTGCATATCGATTTTTGTCAGGGCATAACTTTCTGCATCTATCCAAAGTTGACCTTTGAAGGTGGGACTTTGGGCTGACCTCGGCTTGAAGGAGAGTTCATAATATTTTTTCCCAGCCTTAAATGTGCTGTCAATAAGGTAGTATTTGTAAAACTGAAGTCCCAGACTGTTAATTGGAGATACCAAGCCAACATCTTTGATCATCAGATAATTGTCGTACGGATTTAAACCTTCATAAACCTTCCCGGTAAATTTGGAGATCATATTTGAAGTCATACCGGAAGCCTTGTTGGCAACGATTTCTTCACGGTCTTTGGTAATTCCGGTTTCGTGAAAATAGTTTGAGAAGGTTTCTGAGAAGAACACAGGAAGGAAGGCTTTTCCTTCAGTCTTGAGTGAATCAATGTAATCAAAGACGAAGTCGAACGATTTTAGTAATTTTTTTGTCCTTAGGGATTTGTCTATATTTTTGAGATCGACTTCTGTTTTGGAGTACAACTTGCTGTGCCAGGAGGGAAAGTTGGCCGGATTATTCTCTTTTTTATGCTCAATAATCTTTTTGAATATGGGAATCGCAGGATTTTCTCCAGGCTTTACAACTACCTCACCGGTCATGATCATATCTTCTTCCAGAGTAATATCCAGCTTGACGATTTGCTTGAGTTTAACTGGCAATTCTATTTTCTTGTAACCAATCGAAGAGATTTCAATGCTATTGGTTGGTGTGAGCGTACTGAGGTTGAAGTTTCCATTCAAGTCAGACATGGTTCCGATGTAAGTCCCCTTGAAGACAATGGTCGCGTATGGTATTGGCATTCCAGTTTTTGCCTCAGTAATCTTTCCCGAAACAATGGTTTTTTGAGCGATTGATACCTGGAGGGGAAGTATAAATATGGTTATAATCAGAGAGATAGTTTTCTTCATTAGATTTTCTCCTGATTCGTGTTTTGGATCATAATTGAAAAATTGTTGTATTGAATTTCTTTGATCAACCAGTTAAAATATCAATACTATTGAGCACATTGCATATACCTAAATTGACAGCTAAGTCTAAAAATGGTTTAACAGAAAGTTCTAAACTGATTCATGCGTCAATTAGATGCGCTTTTTTTGCAAGAATAACGGCGTTATACAGAAACACAAAAGTTGCAATAAACTTTACACCAATTTACAACATGAATCTTAAAAAGGCTTAAAATGCCTTAATATTCAATGCCGATTTCTGCAGAAACTAAATAATAGCTTCTTTTTTTGAATTTGGAAGTTGATTGTTTTATAAATTTTATCAATTTTGGGGAATCTTTGAAGAAAACTAATTACAATATACTATGAGATTAATTATCCTGCCTGAAGCCAATAATGTAGCCCAATGGTCTGCCAATTATATTGCACATAAAATTTGCACTGCCAATCCCACTCCGGAGAACCCTTTTGTACTGGGATTGCCTACCGGGAGCACTCCACTCGGGACCTACATCGAATTGATCAGACTTCACCAGGAAGGTAAAGTTACTTTTCAGAATGTTATCACTTTCAACATGGATGAGTATGTGGGCATTGATAAAAACCATCCGCAGAGTTACCATACATTTATGTGGGACAATTTCTTTAAACACATAGATATCAAACCTGCCAATGTGAACCTGCTCGATGGAAATGCCACAGATCTGAAAATGGAGTGTAGCCGGTATGAAGCCAAGATTAAATCGGTTGGAGGAATTGATTTGTTTCTTGGTGGAGTAGGAGCCGATGGTCATATAGCCTTCAATGAACCGGGATCCAGCCTGACATCCCGGACCAGGGACAAGGCTTTGAATACAGACACCAAAATAGTCAATAGCCGTTTCTTTAACAAGGATGTAAATCAGGTGCCGAAAGTAGCGCTAACTGTTGGAGTTGGTACCATCATGGACGCTCAGGAAGTGCTAATTTTAGTGACAGGACATAATAAATCACGTGCATTGCACAAAGCTGTTGAGGGTGCCGTCAACCATATGTGGACCATTTCCGCACTTCAAAATCATTCTCATGGGATGATTGTTTGCGACGAAAATGCCACCATAGAGCTGAAAGTTGGAACCTACAAATATTTCAAGGAGATCGAAAAAGAGAATCTGGATCCTGAGACTGTTTGGACAGATAAAAAAAATTCCTGCTGGTAGACTAACGCATAGTTGCCACCATCACCGCTTTAATGGTGTGCATCCTGTTTTCGGCCTGGTCGAAGACGATGGAAGCTTTGCTTTCGAAAACTTCATCTGTGACCTCCATTGCATCAATGCCGAATTTTTGGAAGATTTCTTCTCCCGTTTTCGTTTCCAGATTGTGATAGGCCGGAAGACAGTGAAGGAACTTAACGTTTTTATTTCCAGTTAGCTCCATGGTCTTTGAATTGATCTGGTACGGCATTAGCAATGAAATTCTTTCTTGCCAAACAGCAGCAGGTTCTCCCATTGATACCCAAACATCGGTGTAAAGGAAATCGCAATCTTTTACGGCCTCTTCTAAGTTTTCGGTGATTGTAATTTTGGCACCCGTACTTTTTGCAATAGCCTTACAAGTCTCTTGCAATTCGATAGATGGCTGAAATTGCAGAGGTGCAGCTGCTCTGAAATCCATTCCCATTTTGGCAGCTCCTACCATCAATGAATTACCCATGTTGTTTCTTGCATCGCCGAGGTAGGCAAATTTTATTTCGGACAATGGTTTGGAAGAATGTTCACGCATGGTTAGAAAGTCTGCCAGAACCTGGGTGGGATGGAACTCATCAGTCAATCCGTTCCATACAGGGACACCTGCATATTTTGCCAAGGTTTCGACCAACTCCTGCCCATATCCGCGGTATTGTATGCCATCGTACATGCGACCCAACACACGTGCCGTATCTTTCATCGACTCTTTGGTCCCGATCTGGGATCCGGTGGGCCCAAGGTAGGTGACATGTGCTCCCTGATCATAGGCTGCGACCTCAAAAGCACACCTGGTACGCGTAGAAGTCTTCTCGAAGATCAGCGCAATATTCTTACCCGTTAGAACAGGCTCTTCAGTACCAGTCTTCTTTGCCCATTTAAGTTCTGCGGCCAAATTGAGCAGGTATTCTATTTCAGATGGCTGAAAATCAAGTAGTTTTAAAAAATTTTTATTGTACAAAAGATTTTGCATAGGTCGAATTGTTTACGATTCGTAATTTAAAGTAATTTTTGATCCATACGATTTGTCTTCCAATTTGGAAGCCTCGGTGATGATGCTTTTTACTCCACCCATCTCCACAAATTTCATCGCCGCTACAATTTTTGGAGCCATGCTTCCTTCACCAAAGGTACCCATTTCCAGGTATTTTTTCGTATCCTGATAATCCAGAAATTCGAGTTTTTCCTGGGTAGGTAATCCGAAATCCTTGTAGATGAAAGAGACATCAGTCAAAATGTAAAATTCATCTGCCCCAACCCCGGAAGCCAGTACTGACGAAGCAAGATCCTTGTCGATCACAGCATCAGCCGTTCGGAGATTGTTCTCTTTGTCGAAATATATCGGAATTCCTCCTCCTCCGCAGGTAATCACAATGTTTCCTTTTCTGGCGAGATCACCAATCAACTCCAGGTTCAGGATTTTTTTTGGTACAGGCGAGGGGACTACCCTTCTCCAGCCGTTTCCACTTTTTTTACTCTCCTTAAAAGTCCATCCTTTAAGCTTTTCCAAAGCTTTAGCTTGTTCAAGGCTATAGGTCGCTCCAATTCTTTTGGTTGGATTACGGAAGGCAGGATCCTGTGGGTCGACCTCTACCATACCAACCATGGTAACAACATTCCGTTCTATTTGATACTTGTTAAGGACATTGCGGAAAATCCGCTCTATCATGTATCCAATTCCCCCCTGGGAATCTGCAACACAAACATCAAGCGGCATTTGTGCAATACCATACATTTGTTCACCGGCATCATTTCGCATCAGGATGTTTCCAACCTGAGGCCCATTCCCATGCGTAATGATCAGATCATACCCCTCTCTTACCAGGAAGAGCAGGTTCTCGATGGTTTCGGAAGTGTGCAACTCCTGTTGTTCAATGGTTCCTTGTTCATTGTCGCGCAGCAGCGCATTGCCACCCAGGGCAACTACAGCCAGTTTTTTCATGGCAAACTTAATTTCATGGCTAAAATGTGACCGAAGGTAAGGAGTGTTTAGGAAGGAATTCATGACAAAAATTACCATAAATATTTCTCTTATCCGGTTGGTTAGTATTTTGAAATAGGATCTTATAAGCATTTTTACGGGTCATTCACCATTTTTCCTTAACTTTGCTTTGATTTAATCCTAAATTTGACTTTTCAAAACGATTTGATAATGGCTCAACAAAAGGTTGATAATCAGCAAAAAACAGTATCAGCAAAAAATGGTGGAGGGGCCAGGGGCACCAAATTTACAGGATGGGAGAAGTTCCGCAATATCATTGCTGTACCACTTTTTTTCTTTTCGCTTTATTTGTTTGTCGTATTCATCTCTTTTCTTCTGCAGGAGGGTGCAGATGTCAGTCATTTGGATGTTTCAATCAAAGAACTTCTGACCAATCCAAACATTAAAATTGAGAATGCAGGGGGGAAATGGGGCGCCATTCTTGCGAACTGGTTCATCAACAAAGGATTTGGATTTGCTTCATTCATTATTCTGTATCTCTCCATCCTTATCTCCTTGCGCTTGGCCAAGATTGGAAAATTCTCTTTGGCAAAAAATTTCGGATATGGGATCTTTTTTATCATCTGGATTTCTATCGCGCTGGCATTTTCCCTCTCTTACTTTTATAAAAATTCACCTATACTGCCAGGTGGCGCATATGGATTTCTTATGTCGCAGCACCTGAATTCTGTAGTTGGCAAAATGGGTACTTTTTTCATTCTGTTCGGATCTTTGTTGATTTTAATTATCGTGGCATTTGAAAATGCGTGGGGTGCCATCATCGGTCTGCTGAATTACAAACGACCAGCCAGGGGAAAAGAGATTGAACTTACAACCAACGAGCCTTTTTTGGTGGCCCAACCTCCTAGATCCATCGAAAAGGATCGGTCTTTCTCGAAAGTTGCAGATGATGATGAGGTGAAAATTGTCTATGCAGAGCCGGACGAAGATTCAATTGAATTGGAGATGGGGGAGGTCTTTGTCGAGGAGGAATCCTATCAGTTACCTGAAAAAAAACCAGTTGAGGCACCCAGACTTGAGCAAAGCCGGTTAGATCCGGATGAGGTTGATTTAGAGGAGGATGATGCAGATTATGATCCTACGCTTGATTTATCGAGGTATATTTTCCCCACCATTGATCTGTTGGAAGAACGTGCCACAGGTAACCCACAGGTAACCAACGATGAGTTGATGGCCAACAAAAACAAGATCCTGCAAACGCTGAAGAATTATAGCATAGAGATTGAGAAGATACGTGCAACAACGGGCCCGACCGTCACATTGTATGAAATCGTGCCAGCTCCGGGAGTCAGGATCTCTAAAATCAAGAATCTGGAAGATGATATCGCGCTCAGCTTGTCTGCCCTGGGAATTCGAATCATTGCGCCAATGCCTGGAAAGGGAACTGTAGGTATTGAGGTACCAAACAACAAGCCGGAGATTGTATCCATGCGTTCGTTGATCGCTTCTAAGGTATTTCAGGAGTCTGATTATGAACTTCCACTTGCCTTGGGTAAGACCATTTCGAATGAGACATTTGTCGTCGACCTGACGAAAATGCCACATATACTCGTTGCCGGAGCGACGGGGCAGGGTAAATCGGTGGGACTTAATGCCATCATCTCTTCCTTGCTTTACAAAAAGCATCCCTCTCAGCTGAAATTTGTATTTATTGATCCCAAAAAGGTTGAGCTCAACCTCTATTCTGTCATTGAGAAACACTTCCTGGCCAAAATGGAGGGGATGGAGGATTCTATCATTACCGATGTTCAGCAGGTTAAGGATACGCTCAACTCACTGATCATTGAGATGGAGCGACGGTACGATTTGCTCAAGATTGCCCAGACCAGAAACGTCAAGGAGTACAACGTAAAATTCATTGCGCGGCGGCTTAATCCCAACAAGGGACACCGTTATCTGCCATACATCGTGGTTGTCGTTGATGAGTTTGCCGATCTGATTATGACGGCTGGGAAGGAGATCGAACTTCCTATAGCACGGATTGCGCAATTGGCAAGAGCCGTTGGAATTCACATGATTATAGCAACGCAACGACCATCAATTAATATTATTACTGGTGTAATCAAAGCAAATTTCCCGACCAGGATTGCATTCAAAGTGGCCTCGATGGTTGACTCAAGGACCATTCTGGATACTCCGGGCGCCAACCAATTGATCGGACGTGGCGACATGCTTGTATCTATAGGAAACGTTCTTACCAGGATCCAATGCGCATTTGTTGATACTCCCGAAGTGGAAGCAATTGCCAACTTTATTGGGAAGCAGCCGGGTTATCCCACCGCATGGGCGTTGCCTGAATATCGCAGCGACAGCACCGATAGTTCGGATGAAGTGGATTTAAAGAACAGGGATGAACTTTTTGATGACGCTGCGCGGATCGTGGTGTTAAACCAAACGGGTTCTACTTCGTCTATACAAAGGAAGTTCTCCATTGGCTACAACCGGGCCGGCCGGATCATGGACCAACTGGAAGCGGCTGGAATTGTGGGGGTTAATGCTGGCAGCAAGGCCAGGGAGGTGTTGATCCAGGATGAAACAAGTTTGGAACATATTTTGAGGAAATTACCTCAGTGAGGAAGGATAAAGGATAAAGGATAAAGTAAAAAGGATAAAGTAAAAAAACAATAAGGGAATAATGAAGAGATTAACGATTGTATTGGCAGTACTGATGATTGCTGCGAATTTAATGGCACAACAGGATCCGAAAGCAAAAGAAGTTTTGGATAAACTATCACAAACAACAAAGAGCTATAAAACGATTCAGATAGATTTCTCTTTTACGCTTGAAAACAAAAAGAACAATGTAAACCAAACCAACGAAGGGGTTGTAGCCTTGAAAGGGAAGAGTTACAGGTTGCATATGCCGGTGTTCAGCATGGATATTTTTTGTGATGGGACTACTATCTGGAGTTACCTGACAGAGGCAAAAGAGTGCAACATCTCTGTGGTGGAGGACGACAAGGAGGGCTCACTAAATCCTGCAAATATTTTTACCATTTACGAGAAAGGGTTCAATTACTCATACATTGGGGAGGAGAATCTGGCAAGTAAAGCGGTTCATGTACTCGACCTTTTCCCTGTAGACAAAAAGAAGGAGTTTGTGAAAGTCAGGTTGTTTGTTGACAAAGTAAAAAATCAAATAGCCAAGGCACAGACATTTAACAAAGATGGGAATACTTATATTTTGGTACTAAAGAGTATGAAAACCAATGTTGAATTGAAAGATGATTATTTCAAATTCGATAAAGCCAAATATCCTGGAGTAGAAATCAATGATATGAGATAATCCTGGTAAAGGATGAAAAATAAAAATGGGGGAAATTTCCCCCATTTTTATTTTTCATCCTTTATTTTTTTCTGGTGCATCATCTGAGCAACAGAGGCAATCTCAATGAAGCTGGTACCTCCTCCTACGCCAAAGTTTCCACCAACATAAACAACAGTATCATTTTCGGAGATGTATCCTCTTTCAACCAAATCGAGCAATGAGGTTTCTATAAGTTTGTATTTGTTTTTCTTCACTACAATTTCGCTGGCGATGACTCCGTAGGAAAGTGCCAGTTCCCTTTTTACTTTGCCTGTATGACACTTGGCATAAACAGGCCGTGGGCTCCTAAAAGCCGAAATATATCTTGCGATTTTCCCGGTAAGTGTATCAGTAATGATGGCTGCAACCTTTAGTTCACTTGCCGACATAACGGCGGCTTCTGCAAGAAAGGCAGACACTTCGTTTTCGAGTCTCGGAACCGAGAGATCATTTCTTTTGTCCTTCGATGATTCTACTTCGATGGCCACACGCGACATGAGCTGAACAGCTTCGACCGGGTATTGTCCATATGCCGTTTCTCCTGAAAGCATAATAGCATCGGTGCGATCATAGATGGCAGTGGCCACATCACTGACCTCGGCCCGGGTAGGCCTTGGATTGGTAATCATGGTATGCAGCATTTGAGTAGCAATAATAACCGGCTTCTTGCGTTCTACGCACTTTCTGATCAATTTACGTTGAATGGCGGGTATTTTTTCAGCAGGAATTTCAATACCCAAATCACCCCGTGCCACCATGATTCCATATGCATGATCCAGGATTTCGTCAATGTTTTTGACGCCATCGGTGTCTTCAATCTTGGCAATTATCTTTATTTTGCTGTTTTCTTCATTCAGGATTTCCTGAACTGCCATGACGTCATCCTTGTTTCGTACAAAGGAGTGTGCAATAAAATCGAGATCATTGGCAGCTGCCCACCTGATAAACTGCCGGTCTTTCTCCGTTAGTGATGGTAAATGAAGGGAAACGCCGGGTACATTGATGCTCTTTCTGTTTTTAACATATCCATCATTGCCCACCAGTGCAATTAAACTGTCATTCGTTTTTTCAAGGACGGTTAGTTCAAGTTCACCATCGTCAATTAATATGGAGCTACCTACCGGGATATCCCGAGTAAAATTCACGTAGTCAACTACTAACACCCCTTCCCCTGATATCTCATCACCACATTTGATGGCGATTCGATCTCCTTTGTTAATTTTTATTAGGTCAGTGATGTTCTTCGTGCGAATTTCCGGACCTTTTGTATCAACCAATATTGCAAGACCATCGCTGACAGATCTTACATTGTTAATGATATTCATGGCGGATTCAGTAGTCTGATGTGCCGTATTTATTCTGACAACATTCATCCCTGCTTCCATTAGGGTTCGTAGAAAATCGGTTTCGCAATTCTTATCCGAAATGGTAGCAACTATTTTGGTATGCTTTTGTTTGCTCATTTAGATCTGTTTATTAAGGATGATAAAGTTGATAATTCCAATGAAGTGATCAGTTAAGTGCTATTTGAGATCCGGTTTTAAAAAACTTTCAATCCCCAGTCGGTAAGAATCAAGTCCAAAGCCCATGATACTTCCACGGCAGACCGGTCCAATGATCGACTCATGCCGGAAAGATTCACGTGTAAGGATGTTGGAGATATGGACTTCAACCACTGGGGTAGTAACTGCAGCAATGGCATCCCTGATTGCAACAGATGTATGTGTATAAGCTCCCGCATTCAGGACAATTCCATCTGCGGAGAAGCCAGTTTTTTGCAGATAGGTCACGATTTCTCCTTCTACATTCGACTGAAAATAGTCCAGATTAATTTCCGGGTAATGGGGCCTGATTTTTTCGAGCCATTCTTCAAAAGAGCTGTTGCCGTAAATGCCTTTTTCCCGTTTTCCTAACAAATTAAGATTAGGACCATTAACAATACTAATATTCATACGTATATAATTTAAGTATGAGCGAATATTTATCCTTAGAAAAACTCGACTAAAGTCGGAAAAAAAAATGAGTGTTGTCAAAAAAAAATAAGTTTGGATTTTTATATAACATATTTATTTTCCACAATTGAAACAAAAATGTATTTCAATTGTTTCAATAAAAAAAACAAGATATGAACTGGACAGAAAGCAAAAAAGGATATGAGACTTTTTTGAGACTGGAAAAATCCCTCTCTCAAAATTCAGTCAGCGCATACGTAAATGACATTCACAAACTTATTTCCTTCGTTGAAGAGCATTATCCAGGACTTTCCCCGGAGGCAGTAAGATTGGTTCAGCTCAGAAAATTTGTTGAATGGATGAATGGAAATGGGGTTAGCCCAAGAACACAGGCGCGTACGATCTCTGGTGTCAAGTCGTTTTACAAATTTCTTTTAATTGAAGAGGTGGTTGAGAATGATCCTACCACACTGCTTGAATCGCCCAAGATTGGCCGTAAACTTCCGGAAGTACTCACTGATGATGAAATCAACCGTTTGATTGATGCAGTAGATCTTGTAAAGCCGGAAGGCTTGAGAAACAAAGCCATTCTTGAAACACTTTACAGTTGTGGACTAAGAGTCTCTGAACTCGTCAATCTCCGTCTTTCCAATCTTCATTTTGAACAGGAATTCCTCAAGATTGCCGGTAAAGGTGAGAAAGAAAGATTGGTTCCAATCAGTAAACGGGCCATTGAAGATATCAAGAAATACATGGTTGGATACAGGAGAAAACTGAAAATTGATAAGTCGAGTGAAAACATACTTTTTCTGAACCGGCGTGGAAGGAAATTGAGCAGGGTGATGATATTCACCATTATAAAAAATCTGGCACAGAAGATTAAGCTTGAGAAAAGTATCAGTCCGCATACATTCAGGCACTCCTTTGCCTCAGCTCTGGTAAAAGGGGGTGCGGATCTTCGTGCTGTTCAGGAAATGCTGGGACATGAATCTATTTTGACTACCGAGATTTACACACACCTTGATAAGGAATTTCTGAAGGAGACCGTAAATAAATTTCATCCACGGTCGTAGCGGGATGGAATGACAAATGGGACAGCAAAAGGGCGTTGATTTTTTCAACGCCCTTTTGCGTTATATGTCAAAAACATTAATTCATCGTTAAGTTTTATCAGGTTGATATATGTTCCGAAATTGGTTGTTTTTTTTTAAATAGATTTGCAATCGAGTTCATTATAAATAATTTAATCTTCAGCGAAGTGGATCAGCAAGCTATTACATTGAATGATATAATTCAGAAGAGTAACCCCTCTGTATATGAATTACTCTCCGAAAGAGGAAAGAATATTTTCTTTCCCAAATTGGGAATTTTGGCTCAGTCGGCACAGGCAAAAGGCAAAGATATCAACGCGACCATCGGAGAAGCTATTGAAGACAACGGGCACCCTATGCACCTCGCAGAACTGGGTCAACTGGTTAACTTACCGGATTCTCTTGTATTTCCTTATGCTCCAAGTTTTGGGAAACCGGATTTGAGAAGCAGTTGGAAGAATTTTATCTACAAGAAGAACCCGTCACTGGGAGAGACCCCAATCAGTATGCCAATTGCCACAAACGGTATTACACACGGCATCAGTATTTCGTCCTATCTTTTTGTGAACGAAGGAGATACCGTTATAATTCCGGATCTTTACTGGGAGAATTATTCGCTTATTTTCGAAAACAACTATTTGGGTAAGATAGAGACCTTCCCTTTGTTTCAAGATGGCGGGTTCAACCATCAGGGACTCGGGAAAATAATGGATCAATCAAAAGGGAAGATCATTCTGCTTTTGAATTTCCCCAATAACCCATCAGGTTATACTCCACTTGTCAGTGAAATTGACGGTATTGTTGAATTGATTTCAAGGCAGGCAAAAAAGGGGAAAAAGATTGTTGTACTCATCGATGATGCCTATTTTGGCTTAGTATATGAAAAGGGCGTTTTCACCGAATCTATATTTACTCAACTTTCAACGCTCCATGAAAATGTTTTGGCCGTCAAGCTGGATGGAGCCACCAAGGAGGATTATGTTTGGGGATTCAGGGTTGGTTTTATCACATATGGGGTGAAAAATGGAACTCCAGCCATATATGAAGCGTTGGAAAATAAAACTGCAGGCGCTGTTCGTGGGAACATATCAAACATAAGTCATCTTTCGCAATCATTATTGCAGAAGGCTTATACGTCAGACAATTACGATCAAAGCAAACAAGAAAAGTTCAATATCCTGCATTCCAGGTATGAAAAAATCAAAAAAGTTTTGGCCAATCCAAAATTCAACCGCTATTTTTCAGCGTTGCCATTCAATTCAGGTTATTTCATGTGCATTGAATTGAGGGACGGGCTTAAAGCAGAGGAGGTCAGGAAAATTCTTCTTGAGAAATATAGTACCGGCGTCATTGTTTTTGGGGATTTGATACGAATTGCGTTTTCGGCTGTTCCCGAAGAGAAGATCAATCAGTTGATTGAGAATATCCATGCTGCATGTCAGGACTATTTAATCAGTAAATAACAATTCAGCACAGTTGAAATCTTCAAATAGATCAGATTCATTATTAAATTCATATTCATGACAAACAATCAAAAATTAATTAGGTGGGTTAACGAATGGGCTGCACTATGTCAGCCCGAAACAGTATATTGGTGTGATGGTTCACAAGAGGAGAATGATCGGTTGATGGCCGAAATGGTTGCCTCAGGAATGGCAGTTAAGCTGGATGATAAAAAGCGTCCCAACAGCTATTACTTCCAATCCGACCCCAGTGATGTAGCACGTGTCGAAAATAGAACTTATATATGCTCAGAAAAGCAGGAAGATGCTGGCCCAACCAACAACTGGGCTGCACCTGAAGAAATGAAAGCTACCCTTAAAGCTCTTTTCAAGGGAGCAATGAAAGGCCGTACAATGTATGTGATTCCTTTCAGCATGGGACCTCTTGGTTCAGATATCGCCCACATTGGGGTAGAGATCACTGACTCTCCTTACGTGGTTGTCAATATGAGAGTTATGACCCGAATGGGTAAGGCAGTTCTGGATGTTCTTGGGGATGGAGAATTCGTTCCTTGTATTCATTCTAACGGTGCGCCACTTCAACCCGGACAAAAGGATGTCAAATGGCCATGTGCGCCAATTGATCAAAAATACATCACTCATTTTCCCGAAACCAAAGAGATCATCGCCTATGGAAGTGGATACGGTGGTAACGCACTTCTTGGTAAAAAATGTTTTGCACTCCGTATCGCCTCTTCCATGGCGAAAGAGGAGGGATGGATGGCTGAGCACATGCTGATCATGGGTATCACCAATCCCAAGGGAGTAAAAAAATACATCGCTGCGGCCTTCCCAAGCGCCTGCGGTAAGACCAACCTCGCCATGCTGGTCCCGTCGATTCCGGGATGGAAAGTTGAGACGGTTGGCGATGACATTGCCTGGATGAAATTTGGCAAGGACGGACAGTTGTATGCCATCAATCCGGAAGCCGGGTTCTTTGGTGTAGCGCCAGGAACATCCATTGATACCAATCCGAATGCCATGTTATCGGCTTCATCGAATACGATTTTCACCAACACAGGTTTAACGCCTGATGGCGACATCTGGTGGGAAGGTATCGGATCTGAATGTCCTGCCGGAACTATCACCTGGACCGATGAAGTTTACGATAAAGCTTCCGGTAAGCCGGCAGCACATCCGAATGCACGCTTTACTTCTCCTGCATACCAATGTCCTTGTATCGATCCAGCCTGGGAAGATCCGAAAGGAGTTCCAATTTCGGCTATTCTTTTCGGCGGACGTCGTCCAAGTACCATTCCACTTGTATACCAGGCCATGAGCTGGGCACACGGAACATTTATGGGTTCAGTGGTAGGTTCTGAAGTTACAGCTGCGGCCATTGGCCTAAAAGCAGGTGTGCGGAGGGATCCATTCGCAATGCTCCCATTCATTGGTTACAACATGGCTGACTATTTTGGTCACTGGTTAACCATTGGAAAGAATGCCCCAAAACCGGAATCATTGCCTAAGATCTTCAATGTGAACTGGTTCCGAAAAGACAAAAACGGCAAATGGTTGTGGCCGGGTTATGGCGATAACATGCGCGTTCTGGCATGGATTTTCGGAAGATGTGAAGGTACAGCGGCTGCCACTGAGACTGCCATCGGATTTGTTCCAACAGTTGAAGGCATCGACATCAACGGCCTGGATGTCACCAAAGAAGATATCGCCGAACTGGTCAAAGTGGACAAGGCACTCTGGAAAGAGGAACTGGAGCTGATCAAAGAGCAACAGGCTTCGCTCGGCGACAGGTATCCAAAAGAACTGAAACTTCAGGTTGAAGAACTCGAAGCAAGATTGGGTTAATCATCCGACTGATATAGCATAAAAAACGCCTCAGAAATGGGGCGTTTTTTTATTGCTCAAAAACTTGGTTACATTTCAAACCACGGCTTTACAAATTGAGTTTTGTCATCAACCTCCAGGTTGTGTTTGAATTCGTTGGTCTTGTTGTTGTATATGTAGTCATTTCTCCAGGTCTGGTGATTGAGCTGAACCTGTTTGATGGCGTCCAGGATGAAATAGAGTTCCTCGTTGGTCATGGTAGGATGGAGTGAAAGCCTGATCCAACCCGGTTTTTGGGAAAGGTCGCCAAAATTGATGCGTTCGGTGATCTGTTTGGATTGATCGTGAGAGACATGCAGCAGAAAATGACCATAGGTACCGGCACAGGCACAACCTCCTCGGAGCTGTATTCCAAACCGGTCATTCAACAATTTTACAACCAGGTTGAAATGTATATCTTCCAGGTAAAAGGAGACGATCCCAAGTCGGTTACGAATATTGTCAGCGAGAATATGCAATTGAGAGATCTTTGGCATCTCTTCAAAAACGATATTAACCAGTTCTTCTTCCCTGATTCTCATCTGTTCGATCCCCATCTGTTCCTTCAACTTGATGCACAGAGCAGCCT
>JAVHPO010000114.1:0-4777 GCA_036170635.1 Prolixibacteraceae bacterium
GGAGCAATGCACAAGCCGCGTTAGCGGTGACATTATGGTAGAAACGGAACAAAAAGGAATCCACAGCCGCATAGCGGCGTCATTATGGTAGATTAAATGTTGATCTGGATTAGCCGAAAAAAAATATTGGAGCAATGCACAAGCCGCGTTAGCGGTGACATTATGGTAGAAATTAATTAAAGAATACCAAATCAATCATAAAATTCGAACAAATATTTGTTATCAAATTCTATCTCAAAATTCATTAAAATGGCCATGTATTCTTCCCTGAAAGTTGTTTTCTGATGATGTTTTTCCTGATTCATAATGTATCGAATCACCCTATTGCGCTGACTTCTGGAATAGCTGAATCCACCATAACCCCTTTGCCATTCAAAATGACTCTGGATTTTTTTATTCAGATTGATCCATTTTGATGAATTGGACTTCACCTTTTCTACAATATCGGATAAAGAGGTTGTAGGATTTTGTTCAAAAAAGAGATGAACATGATTTTTATAACCTGAAATAGCCAAGGGATATTGTTTCAGATTGACCATAATACCGTGCATGTATTTGCACAACTCCTCCATCAATTCTTTATTCAGGATATTTTCTCGTCCTTTTACGGCAAAAACAGCATGTATATTGGTTTGGGTATAGGTGTTTGGCATGACATTTCAATTTAAATGAGATGGATGATGATTCAATGCAATATCTGAATGCTGCCACCATGTTGTTGAAATATTGGTGGTTATTATAAATATAACCAAATTTCATCAATTTTCCAAACCAACCATAATGTCACCGCTACGCGGCTGCTTGTTGTACATAGCCGATCATTTCTACCATAATGACGCCGCTAACGCGGCTTAGATTCAAACTTGGCCGGTGGTTTCTACCATAATAACGCCGCTACGCGGCTCTTTAGTTGTGGTTTAAATGGCGATCCGGATTAGCCGAAAAAAAGAATATAGGAGCAATCCACAAGCCGCGTCAGCGGCGTCATTATGGTAGAAACATTATATGAGAATCAGAAAGCCGTGTAATGGCGAAATTATGGTAAATCTTCATGGATTTTGCGGATGAAATAGATCGGGCGGTTTTGGGATTCCTTGTAGATGCGGAAGACATATTCGCCGACGATACCCAGGAAGATGAGCTGGATGGAGCCCAGGAAATAGAGGCTTAACAGGGTGGAGGACCAGCCAAGCACGGCAAAACCGAGTATTTTATCGACCAGCACATAGATGCCGGCCAGCAGGAAAACGATGGTGCCTATGAATCCCAGCCAGAGGCACATTCGGATTGGGAGCCGGGAAAATGAGAAGATGGCATCGGTGGCCAGGGCAAAGAGTTTGGAGAGGCTCATCTTTGGTTCGCCATGAGCCCTGTCATCACGGATGTAATCGACGGTTCCCTGGTTGAAGCCGATGAAAGAGCGGAGCCCGGGCAAGTACCTTACCTTCTCTTTCATGGAGAGTAAGGCCTGCAATGCCTCGCGTGTCATCATCGAGAAGTTGCCGGCATTCTCCATGTTTTCGAGTCCGGCGATGTTTTTGAAGAGCAGATGGAAGAGAAAGGTATAAAGGGTCCGCCGACTTTTCCCCTTTCGTCCGGTCCTTCTCCCGCTGACGATGTCGTATCCTTCTTTTGTAATTTTACTGTACATATCAGACAGCAACTCGGGAGGATCCTGCAAGTCGCCATCCATCATGGCGACAATATCTCCGATAGCATGATCCAGTCCGGCTGTGAATGCGGCCTGGTGACCGAAATTTTTGGAGAGGGAGATGATCTTGATTTTTTTGTTCTGAAGACGGTGTTTCAAAAGCTGTTCCATGGTCGTGTCTGTGCTCCCATCGTCGACAAAGAGCAGTTCGTAGTCGCCGGCAAACGTTTTTACGGCGGCAACGACCCGGGCAACCAGATCGTCGATCAGTTGCGCTTCGTTGTAGACGGGGATGATGAGGGAGAACAAGATTTTGCGCGTTTTAAAATGTTACACAGAGAAACTACTGATTGATATCGATCCTAAATTTAGGAAAAATCTGAGAGGTTGACAAATGGGATGTAGGTGAGATTCCAGGAGGGGTTGCAGGTTGCTTCGTCGTGCCTTGTCAGGATGGAAGTGAAATAAACGGTTTGCTTCGTCGTACCTCCTACCAATGACGGTTCAATTAATGGACTTATGTTGGGGATTGGTTCCTTTGCCAACTACCCATGTAAATCAAAGCGCCGTCATTGCAGGAGGCACGATGAAGCAACCTGTATCCTACCTCAAATCTTGCGAGGGCCCTTCATCCTTTCGAGGGTGAACGCGGCTGCATCTTTCAGCTCCTCGTTTTTCAGGAGTTCCTGAACGGCCGGAATGCAATAGTCTGAGCCCATCCATGCGAGTTCTTTCAGGATCAGTTTTTTCCCTTCAACGGTTGCTCCTTTCTCCTTCAGAATACTGACCATCTGTTTTTCGAGATCAAGCAGGGCGGCAGGATTGGCACTCACCTGGCGGATTCTGGCCTGCAGGTCGGTCAGGTATTTGGTGCTTTTGTCGATGGAATAGGTGGCGATTTTGTCGAGATCCTCCGAAAGGGTCACCTCGCGGTATTCTGGTCTTAAGACGGAACAGGCGACATTCGGAAAATCGATTGGGATGGCCTGGGTCACGTTTCCGCAGGCAGCCCATTCGGCGCCACGTTGAAGCGTAACGATAAATCCGACACATTCGGTGGCCGGATGGGTGGCGTCTTTGCCGACATGTCCCATGGCGGTGTGAAAGATCCGTCCTTTGCCGTAGGTAATGGTCATCAGCATGGGCTCGTCGCGGCCAGTCCCTCTTTTGGCAGTATCCGCGTAAGCGGTGGCAAGGATCTCCATGTTTTTGGCAGGACCGCGAAGGGTGCTGTACAATTCATCTTTTCCGTGCATCCAGGCTACCGGAAGTCCTTTCAGGATAGGATGATCGGCTTTTCTGGCCCTTACCAGGTATTCGTGCTGCGGACCGTGAGAGCCGGCTCCGCCTTTTGCTGTATCGACCACCAATTTATTTTTGCTGTAATAGACATAAGGGCCGTCTTTCTCGTTGCGTTTGTTCCATCCACCTAGTCCGATGATTTCGTTGTACTCTTTCCAGTCGGCAAAGGAGTTATCGGCCTCGTGGTAGATCACGACACCGCCACCGTTCTTCACATACTCGAGGAAGGCGGTTTTGGTAGCTTCCGGCCAGGAGTCACCGTTGTAATCTATCACCACGATGGAGTATCTGCTGAAGTTTGGATGAAAATTGCTCATGTCGCCCTTCTCTTTCGGAGTCTGGGCAATGTCGGTGGAGAAGAGTTTGGTTTGGTCCAGGATAGTTTTCAAAATGGGGGCGGAGGCCTGCCAGTTGTGGTTGCTCTGTCCGGTTACGATCAGGGCCTTGTAGGCTCTCTGCTCCTGGCACGATTGGAAGAAGAGGAATCCTGCGAGCAGCAGGAGAATCGAATATCTTTTTTTCATGTTGGTATGTATCTTGATTTGTGTGTTGAAAATTTCTTACACAGAGTAGCACAGAGAAGTCACAGAGTTGCACAGAGTAAAAAAAATATTCTTAAACTCTGTGGACCTCTGTGGTTTCTCTGTGGTTTCTCTGTGGACCTCTGTGTAACTTTTTCATGACTAAATAGTTGGTAATTGCCAGGGGGCACGATAGGGACGATCAAGCAATCGGGCAGCCATCGGGCTACCGATGATCTCCTCCTTTTCGGGATCCCATTGAATCTTCTGACCGGTTTGCATGGCGATCTCACCCAGCAGCGCGACCGATATAGCCCTGAAAGCTACTTCAATCGGAGCGATGGTTTTTTCTCCGGAGCGTACACAATCGACAAAATTCCGCCAGTGGTTGTCGCTTTTGATCAGGTGAATTTCATTCTCCCCAATCACCTCTTCCAGGATTTTAGGATCGGATGCAAACAGGGTTTCTCCCCGGTTGACATGGATCCAGTCTTTGTCACCATACCAGGTGGTGCCTGAACCATTTTCGAGCCGGGCTTCATTGCATACCCTCATCTCGATGCCATTGGCGTATTTGCAATTGAAGTCGTATTCGACCGGTACGTTGTAGATTCCCTCTCTTGGATAGACACCCTCGCCTACAATCTCTACAGGTCCGGTATGCTCCAATCCGGCGCCCCAGTTGGCAATATCGATGTGGTGACCGGCCCAGTCGGTAAGCTGACCGCCCGAATATTCGAGGATCCATCGCCAGTTCCAGTGACTGACTCCACGGTAGGCTACTTTGGGTGCGGGCCCGAGCCACATGTCCCAGTTCAGCTCTTTGGGGACATCCTGAACCGGTGGGGTTCCAATGCCTCTGTTGCCGTTTGGTAGACCTACTTCGATGTGGTGGATTTTTCCGATCCGGCCATTGATGGCCAGTTCGGCACCCCTGTGGAAATTGGGCCTTGACCGTTGCCAGCTTCCTGTTTGCCAGGTGATTTTATTTTTTTGTACCGCTTTTACGATTGTTTGACCGTCGCGGATGGTCCGGCAGATGGGTTTCTCCCCATACACATGTAATTTTTTCTCGACGGCAGCAGTGTAGATAATCCCATGCCAGTGGTCGGGAAGTGCAATGCAGACGGCATCCAGCTTCTCCTTCTCCAAAAATTCGCGGTAGTCGCCATAGGTGCGGCAATCGTTGTTGGCATAAGCTGCGTCGGCGAGTGTTTTGGCTTTCTGTAGGTTGTTGGTGTCAACATCGCAAAGGGCCACAAATTGCACTTCTTTGTTGAGTTCGAGGAAATCGCGCATGTTG
>JAVHPO010000115.1:0-4760 GCA_036170635.1 Prolixibacteraceae bacterium
CCAATCCTGAATTCCTAATCGAAATTGAAGCGATCGCATTTGTTCCGGAATAAACAGCTTAGGTGAAATAGCACAGATGCAGCTACTAAAGCAGATCACAGATTAGGGGTGTTCGGAAGAAATTATTTACTTTCTCAGGAATTGCAGAAGTTGGAATGCTGGAATTTCAAAACCTTATTTTCCAGCTTTTAACCTTAATAGAAATAGATAGTTGATTGAATTGACCTTATTACCTTATTAAATGGTGTATTTCTAATTAGCCTCTGAATCCTGCAGTTAGGGTATTCGAAATAATGTAATAAGGTTTAGGTCAGCTAGTTATTCTGTCTTCTACTAAGGTTGCCTTCAAAAATAAGGTTGTTCAAATAATGACCCTGCCAGTATTGCGCTATAACTGAAAAAAATCTCCTACCTTTAATGAGTCCAACCTCTAAAAGTAAATAACCATGGAAAAAGTTATTGCATGTTGTGGCTTAAATTGTGCTACCTGCGATGCAAGGATTGCGACAATGGCAGATGATCATGAATTGCGTACCCAAACGGCGGAAAAATGGAAAGTTCAATTCAATGCAGGCATTACCCCGGAAATGATCAATTGTACAGGCTGCAGGGAAGCCGGGGTTAAATTTGCGCATTGCGCGGAATGTGAGATACGGAAATGTGTCCATTCAAAAGGATTTCAAACTTGCGCCGAGTGTGAAAAGCTGGAGGATTGCGCCATTGTAAAAGGGATCCATCAGTATGTCCCTGATGCATTGGAAAATCTTAAATCATTGAATTGATTGGTCATGAAAACTCAACCCGAAATCAACCCCGTCGTTGTCTTTACCGGCACAGCCTGGCAAGCAGGGATGATCAAAAGCATGCTGGAGGATGCGGGTATAGAGGCCTTTGTGCTCGAACATGCCCGGGCAACTTACAATCCGGGCTGGAACCTCCCGGGCGAGGGTGGGTCGGTCAGGGTGATGATCTCCGACCTTGACCTGGAAGAGGCAAGACCCATCGTGGAAGAATACGTGAAAAATATAAGAAACTAAAAGACTGTTTAAATTTTTAACACAGAGAATAATTATCAAATAATCGAGAATTTAATGTGTATAGAAATCTTTGCCTTTGAATAAAATTCAGAGAAAAAAAGTGAGTTCACTGAGTTTAAAAATCGCAAGCGATTTTTCTCTCTGTGCACTCGGGGATTCCTCAAGTGTTTCGTTGATCAGGCAACAATTTCAAAGCCATTTTTAGTTTCATTCAGGAGTAATAATTTCTCTGTGTAATAATTTTAAACGGCTTCTTAAACCCTCAGTGATTTTCTTTGCGTTCTCCGCGTCCTACTTTGCGCCCTTTGCGTGAACCTTTCGTGCTTACCCGAATTCGCTGATCCGCTCCAGCCTCGCGACATCCAGCAACTCAATCTTCTTGCATTCCATGTCGATCAGCCCATCCTTCTTGAACTCGTTCATCATCCGGATAACGCTTTCGGTCGACATCCCTGTGAGGTCTCCCAAATCGGCCCTCGACAGCGGCAGATCGAACGACTTGCTTTTGAATATTTTATTCGACAGGCAGAGAAGGATATCGGCCAGCCGGCCATGGAGCTGCTTCTGTGTGAGCGAATAGAAGCGGCCATAGATCTGGGCCGTACTCTCGTTGAGAAGGTTGATGATGTGGTAGGCGAAATTTGAATTCTGTTTCAGCAATTGCCTGAAAACCTGAATATCAATCATCCGCAATTTCGAATCCGTATAGGTGGAGATGGAATACGGCATCTTGTTGTTCCCGTCGTAAACGGCAGCCAATCCGAGCAGGTTGTTTTTGGTGGAGAGCGTCAGGATCAGGTTGTTGTTCTTCTCCTCCAGGTAGACTTTCACCAAACCCTCTTCCAAAAAATAGATGTGCGAAGCAAAGGCGCCGAGCTTGCAGACTGTCTCTCCCTTCTTGAAACCGATGCTGACTGAGTTTTCATCGATCAGCCACTTCTCCGGTTCGGTCAGAAGATCATACCAACTCTTTTCGAAATCGAATGCGGAGCAGTGGCTTAAACTCTTTGTTTCAATGTTTTGATCCATCGGATTCTAGAAATCTGTAAAGGCTAAAAATACTCATTTCTAGTCATCTTTCTGCTCCTGATATCCGATGCACACAAAAAAATTACACAGAGAAAGTTGTCTCCACTTTTAGATGATTTTACATGCAGGAACATGGCAACTATTTTGAGACTTTGATTGGAGGAAGAAGGAGTTCACGGAGAGAAAAATCTCAAGCGATTTTTCAAGACTGTTTAAAATTTGCTTTTTATCCCTTACGCACTTACTGCTGCGTTTTGACAAGGTCAGGTCGAAATTTTCCAACGCCTGCAGCATTATTTTTGACTTTTCATCGTGGCAGGTCAGGCAGCTTCCGACCTGAAGAATTCGCTTTTGTTCTTTTACCGTGAAAGGTCTTAAATCGGATCTTGTCGAATTTGGCTGTTTGGCCTCCTGCAGGAAACCGGTCCAGGCATCTTCCGGCAGGCCATCCGCTTTGTTGGGTTCAAACCTGGGTTCGAACCGCCATTTGCCGGCTTCGAAAAAGAGTTTGCCCCTTCCAAAGCCGATGGCCAACGGATCGTTGTGGCACGATTTGCAGCTTCGGCCTTCGCGCTGCGTGGTGTGTGCGGAGGCAGGGGCATAGAGCCGGTGAAAGCTGTTTCCCCCTCCTTTGGCGAACGATTCCCGATCGATGGTCATGATCATTCCCGGCATAGTTGTGACGATCCTGCTTTCATCTTTTTTGCTGACGCCAAGAACCGGGGGCTCCGCAAGCGACTTTCCGGCAAATTCGACCCAACTGCCGGTGGTTGGTTTACCGGTCAGCAGATCAAATCCCGCAGTACTCTTTTCGTAGCTGTTGTGGCAACCGATACACTGCGGTACCCAGGCGCTGTGGCACGACCCGCAGCTTAGTCGCTTGTGACCTTCGCCCCTGCTGCAAACCGGCGAGGCGGGCTTGGAGAGGTGTTGCTGTCCTTTCAGTTTATCGGTTAGCCAAATATTGCCAACCGAATCCACGGTAGTATTCAAAAGCGCTGTGTTCCCTTTGGCTGTTACCACGACGCGGCTTTTGGGGTTGTATTTCCGGAGCCAGGCGATCATTTGTGAATCCCTGTCGGGAAGGGATCCGATGACTGCCGATTTTGGTTGACCGACCGGATGACAATCGACACATTGAACATTGACTGCCTCATCCTTGTGGGCCCTGGTCGTGCCGTCGCCCATGATTTCATACGAAGTGTGGCAATCAATACAGGCCATCCCCTTTTGGTGGTGAATGTCGGCCTGAACGAATTTAACCACACGATCGTCTGGCAATACCTGGATGCTATCGGATACCCGGATATCGGAGACTTTTAGTTCGGTCTCGTTCCAGCCTTCGTAATTGAGTGAAATCCTTCCCGAACGGCTGTGGCAACTCTTGCAACGATCATTCGAAACCTGCAGGTCAATGGCAGGGTGTACCTCCAGGACCTTACTTGTCTGTTTCGATTGCAGCCTGTTCATGGTGGCGGTCGCCTGGTCGCTGTAGTGCAGGTGACAAGCGTTGCATCCTCCTCCACGCTCAAGCCAGGCGGCATTGCCGGTTTTGCCCTTCTCGCTGCCAAGGTGGCACCCCGCGCAAAGGTTCCGAAGATGGGTGTCGGACGCAGAGTGCGCTAGGTTTTTGATGTGAAACGTGTCGTTCAGCGAAGCCGATTCACCAAAAACGAATTTATCAACCGCGATGATCCCGCTTTGGGTGGTCATCAGCGAATTCAACATCCGGTCGGCGATCTCACTGTGGCAACCCTGTGTGCCGCATGTTTGGCGCACATTTGAAAAGTCGCCCGGCACCTTAACCATATTGGCATGGGCCACTTTTTTATCCCCCGTAAACGGATCGCCCTTGTGACAGGCGAAACAGCCAATGGTGGCAGGATTATGGGATTCGGACAGGCCGGTCATGGTACCGTGGCACAAAAGACACCCCTCCGGCTTTTGATTTTCAGGAATGACAGTCTGCCCGGGTTGAGTCAGCGGGTTAACCGGATCAAAAATCAGGAGTTTTTCACCCGCCAGGGAAAAATCTTTCAGTCCGCGCCACTGCCAGTTTTCACCACGGAAAAGTAGCACCATCATGGTAATAAGCAGGTAAAACAAGGAGAGTGTCAGAAGTAGCCGTTTGCCCAATTTCCTGTAGCTGACATTGATCCATGGAAGAAGGGAAAAGAGCAGGAGAAGCAAGAGCATGAGCCAGATCAGGTAACCCGGATGGCTGGTCCGGTGGAGCAACTCCTGGAAACCCACGAAGAACCAGGGGCCTTTGAGTTCACTGCTCTCCGCGAGTCCAAGCGGCGCCCGAAACAGAAGACTAATGACAACTATTATTGATAATGTGATGACGAGGCTCCTCAATCTTGGCCAGATCGCCCTGACATGACTGAATACAGCCAAAAAAAGGAAGATCGTACCCGTGGCAATGTGCTGCACATAAACGATTGACCAATGCTCTTCGCTGCCGGTAAATGCCGATCCGATCATTCTTCCAACAAAAGGGATGGATTCGATCACCGACGCGACAATGCGTCTGGCCTGAAGTCCGGCGGCATCCGCCTTCAGGATAAATCCGGAGATCATTTCGTAGCCGAGAACCACCAGCACCAAAGTCAGGATCATCCAGGTACAGCTGCTTTGGATGTTGGTTTCGGTCGACTTGCTCAGGTGGTCGTAAACATGGAGCAGCGCGAA
>JAVHPO010000116.1:0-4749 GCA_036170635.1 Prolixibacteraceae bacterium
TCATCCTTAAACCTGATCTCCTGATCAAAGATTTTCTGCATCACCCCTTTTTTGTATTGCTCCAACAGGGATTTTTTCTGCGTCAGTTGGTTAATGCATTCATCGACAGCAGTGAGAAAGGTGGCGATTTTGGTTTGTTCTGGGAGGGCTGGAATATATGTGGTGATGTAATTAATTTCTGAAGGTGATAAGTTTGGTGGGTCAGAACCTGCAATATTGTTTTCGATTGACTTAATTAACTCATCCTTTTGTAAAAGTGCATACACAAATGAAGGATTATCTGAGGTGATTAATTTTCCAACACGTTGATTTAAAAGCGAATCATTAAAATAATCATCTACTTTAGCAATCTTTAATCTGCCATTTAAAATTGGTCTGGTAAGTGCTACAACATAGTCCCCTTTCTTTAAGAGGAATTTTTTATACTGTTGGACATACCCTGCAGGTAAATATGACAAGTTGTCCTTTTTCATCTCTAAAATGCCAACATCTGCAATTTTTACCCACAGGGTCCCTTGATCAGTTGCATCTCTACTTGAAAAGGCATAGCCATTAAAAATACTAAAGATTTTTTCAAGCTCCTTGTTATCCCATTCTTTTGTGAATTCAGGGAACCGCAACGCCGGTATGTTGCTATTTGTCATCATTTTCATCACGGTGCGTCAATTTAAAAAATTCTTTTTCTCTTTCAATTTCAGTCTTGAGTTGCTCTTCGGTAGGGAGAAAAATCTTGTATTTTGAAGCGAACAGTTGTTCGTTATTCTTCAGTACAGAGTATTTTGCTATGGTCGAATCGGTTTCGGTGCAGAGCAAAATGCCAATGGTCGGATTATCATCGGTTGTACGTTGCAAATCATCAAACATGCGTACATACATATCCATTTGCCCAATGTCCTGGTGGGTCATTTTGTTTGTTTTCAGATCGATAAGCACAAAACATTTGAGCATGTAGTTGTAAAAGACCAGATCGATAAAAAAATCGGAGATGTCGGTTCGCACCATCTTTTGGCGCGCTACGAAGGCAAATCCTTTCCCCAACTCAAGCAGAAACTTTTGTATATTGTTTAGTATGGCCTGTTCCAATTCAGCTTCCTTGTAATTGGTATTGTTGGGCAAATCAAGAAATTCCAACACATAGGGATTTTTGATAAACTCAAAATTGTCTTGTTTCAAACCGGCTGTTTTGTCCAGCATTTCATTGGCAACAACTGCCGGTGATTTTGAATGCAAAACACGTTCAAAATAGAGCGTCGATATATTTCTTTCCAATGTCCTAACGCTCCAATTGTTAACTGCAGATTCGCTTACATAATATTCGCGTGCAGCATTGTCGCTCACCCTGATAAGCGAACGGTAATGAGTCCACGACAATTCGGGACGCAGTGAGTCCCGAATTGGAAACATCACATAAAGCTGACGCATTTTGCGCAATTCCCGCTCATCAAATCCTTTCCCAAATTCGCTGCCCAGTTCCTTGCTCAATTCGAACAGTAGTCGTTTGCCATAAGCTGCCCTTTGCTCACCGTTTTGCTCCTCTTCAACAATTCGCTGCCCAATTTTCCAGTAAGCTTCTACCATTGCCGTATTTACAGCTGAATACGCTTTCAGCCGGGCCTGTCCGACAATTACTTTGATATCTTGAACAAATGAAGAATTGATTTTAATGCTATCAGATTTCGCCATAACCAGGTCTTGTTAATTGTTATACTATTCAATTTGGCCACAACTTGTGGCCAAATTTGACCAATTCATTTAAAAAGGGGGTTCAATGCCCAATTCCCTGCAAAATCCGACGATCTCCTCACCGCTCTTTTTCATCTCTTGTTCGAGGCTTTTGAGTTGGTTGGATATCGCCGCAAGGTCAATTCGGTCTTCCGCTTCAAACGTATCCACATAACGTGGGATGTTCAGGTTGTAATCGTTAGACGCAATGCCTTGCGTCTCTACGCGTTTGCTGTATTTTTCCTCTTCCGTACGGTTGCGATAGGTAGAGATGATTTTATCAATGTCAGCATCACGCAAAACGTTCTGGTTTTTGACCTTTTCAAAATTCCGGCTGGCATCAATAAACAATACATCCTCAGGGGTTTCCCTGCATTTTTTAAACACCAGCACACAGGTTGGAATACTGGTCCCATAAAAGATGTTGGCTGGCATTCCAATCACTGCATCCAGATAGTTTTTCTCTTCAATCAGGTATTTGCGGATATGTTGCTCAGCCCCGCCGCGGAACAACACCCCGTGCGGCAATACAATGGCCATGATCCCATTTTCGGCCAACTGGTAAACCATGTGTTGCACGAAGGCAAAATCAGCCTTGCTGCCTGGTGCCAGTTTCCCATACTGGCTGAACCGGTCGTCTGTCATAAACAAGGGTGAAGCAGACCACTGGGCTGAAAAAGGGGGATTGGCCACCACTGCCTCAAATCTCTTGTCCAGGTGCTGCGGGTGTTCCAGGGTATCTTCCTGCCGAATATCGAACTTCCGGTAGTGCACGTCGTGCAGGATCATGTTCATCCGACACAGGTTGTAGGTGGTACGGTTGAGCTCCTGGCCGTAGAAATTGCTTACCTCTTTCACCTCTTTGGCGACCCGCAACAGGAGGGAACCACTGCCGCAGGTGGCGTCGTACACCGATTTAAGCTTGGTCTTGCCGGTAGTTACCAACTTTGCCAATACTTTACTAACCTCCTGAGGGGTGTAGAACTCTCCGGCCTTTTTCCCTGCACCGGAGGCAAATTGTCCGATAAGGTATTCATAGGCATCACCCAAAACGTCCAACTCCGTATTATCAAGCTTAAAATCAATCTTATCCAGGTGAGCCAGCACCTTGGAGATCAATTCATTTTTTTGTGATTCAGTCTTGCCAAGTTTGGTACTGGTCAGGTCGAGGTCTTCGAACAGGTTATCAAAATCATCCTCGCTGGCTGTACCCATGGTGCTCTGTTCGATGTTGGTCAGAATCTTGCCCAGATCTTCCAGGATGAAATTGTTTTCACCCTCCTTGTCACTGTTGCCACGTTTGGCCACCTCGCTAAACAGTTCAGAGGGTTTCAGGAAATATCCCAGACGACCAAGTGCTTCTTCTCTGATAGCCTCAATATACTGCTTACCCTTGGGGCTGTTTTCTTTGATATCCCTATATTTAATGCCATCTTGTACTAGTATCGAATCAGCATAGCGATACATTTTCTCTGACAGATACTTATAAAAAATGAATCCCAGGATGTAATCACGAAACTCGTCTGCATCCATTTTGCCACGCAGGGTATTGGCAATGTTCCAGAGTTGTTGCTCCAGCTGTTTCTTTTGATCTTCAGACATAAAGTATCTTTGGGTGGTGTTAAATTGTAAAATCAGGTTTGGTTATAAACTTAGCTGTTTTATTTGGAACTATAAAAAACCACAACAACCAAATGAGAAAAAACATGTTATTAAGGCATTCCGGTATACATTCCAGTTTTCCACATAGCTTCCATGAACCTGATAAAACGATATAAAAAAGAAAATCAGTTAATCACAACATAGATGTAATTAACTGATTTACAGAGGTAAAAGTGACCCGGCTTGGGATCGAACCAAGAACCTACAGCTTAGAAGGCTGTTGCTCTATCCATTGAGCTACCGGGCCGGCCTTAATTGGGCGCAAAAATACAAAAAAATCCCTGAACCGGAAATGGCTCAGGGATTTTTTGTTGCCGCCAATTCGTTTAAACCATGTAGATGTTGTGTTCAGCGCATTGCTGCACCATCTCTTCGGGCCAGAGGCTGGCCTGCACTTCTCCGATATGGGCCTTGCGCAGAAAGTACATGCACAAACGGGACTGCCCGATACCCCCTCCGATCGAGAGCGGTAGTTCGTCCTTCAACAATTTTTTGTGGAACATCAACTCTTTTCGTTTATTGGCGCCGGCAATATCTAATTGAAGAAGCAGCGCCGCCTTGTCGACCCGTATGCCCATCGAGGAGATCTCCAAAGATTGCTGCAAAACCGGATTCCAGATCAGGATATCTCCGTTCAATCCTTTGTAACCTGCCGAATTTGGGGAAGTCCAGTCATCGTAGTCCGGGGCCCTGCCATCATGAATCTCTCCATTGCTCATTTTCCCGCCAATACCAATGATAAATACGGCGCCATAAGCCTTGGTAATCTCATACTCCCGCTCTTTGGGTGTCAGCCTGGGATAGCGTTGAACCAACTCTTCGGAATAGACAAAAGTGATCTCTTCCGGAAGCAAAGGCTTAATCGTAGGATAGTTTTCGTACACGACAAATTCGGTCCGCAACAAGACGGCGTAAATTTGGTTGACAATCTTTTTCAGGTAATCGATATCACGCTGTTTGGCCGTGATCACCTTTTCCCAATCCCACTGGTCTACATACAAAGAGTGGATATTGGTGAGTTCTTCATCAGCCCGTATGGCATTCATATCGGTATAAATGCCGTACCCTACCGGGATTCCGTAGTGGGCTAGCATTAACCTTTTCCATTTAGCCAGTGAATGGACAATTTCCGCCTTGGCATCGTTCATCTCTTTAATGGCAAAAGTAACAGGGCGTTCCACACCATTCAGGTCATCGTTGATACCGGTTCCTTTTAGAACAAAGAGAGGAGCTGTTACCCTACGCAGGCGCAATTCAGAAGAGAGGTTCTCCTGAAAAAAATCTTTAATTAACTTGATCGCCTTTTCGGTTTGTTTCAGATCAAGCTTTGCCTTATAATTTTCCGGAAAAAAAAGTCTCATGATA
>JAVHPO010000117.1:0-4725 GCA_036170635.1 Prolixibacteraceae bacterium
GAAACATCTTAGGTTTTGCCTTTATACTTTTGGCTCAAATTGTTTTACTTTGTCAGAAAAACAGGAACGATATGAAATCATATTTACTCGAAGAGACCAATTGGAAAGCGCAGAAAGATCAACGCCCTGAAGTGGCTGTTTTGCCCTGGGGCGCAACGGAAGCGCACAATTACCATATGCCTTATGGAACCGACAATTATATTGCTTCCCGGCTAGCAGAATCATGTGCCAGGGTGGCCTCTGAAAAGGGGGCAAAAGTTGTGGTTCTTCCCACGATTTCGTATGGGGTGAACACGGGACAACACGATGTACTTCTTGACATGAACCTGAATCCCGGAACTCAGTTACTGATCCTGAAAGATCTTATTACTGTGCTTAATCGTCAGAATATAAAGAAATTCGTAATTCTAAATACCCATGGTGGAAACGACTTCAAACAGCATATCCGCGAATTGAATCTCCTCTTTCCGGATATGTTGCTGACCCAATGCAACTGGTTTAAGATGCCTGGTTTTGATCATTTATTCGAAGATCTTGGAGAGCATGCCGGCGAAGTAGAAACCAGCCTGATGATGCATCTTCATCCGGAACTGGTATTACCGCTCGAAGAGGCAGGTACTGGCAAAGCCAAAAAATTCAGGGTCAAGGCGCTCAATCAGGGCTGGTCATGGGCCGAGCGGGAGTGGAGCAAGGTAACTGCCGATACAGGCATTGGCAATCCCGCGAAAGCGACAGCAGAAAAGGGGGAGAAGTTCTTTCAATTTCTAACCGAAAAGATTTCCGATTTTTTGGTTGAATTGGCTGAAGCGGACTTGGAGGATTTGTACGAATGATACAACATAAGTTTCAAATTGTGGAAATGAGATTTTAAGGTAGCAGAAGGATAAGAATAGTTTGAAGGTATATATCCTGTTTGGAACCAGTCATAAAACTCCGAAGGAGTTGCCTTTTAATAACCTCCGGTTTCAACCGGAGGAAATAGAGAAACGAAAGAAATCAACTCCGAAGGAGTTACCCTTTGTTATCAAATGAGGCTTTCTTTTTTCCAGCAATTTGTTTTGGGTAACCCCATTCGGGGTTTTGCTGCTATTTTCAGCTCTTTCAACCACCCGGTTAAAACCGGGGGTTATTCACGGGAAACTCCTTCGGAGTTATTTTACTCCTCCACCCACACCTCAAAATCTTCAAACCTCACCATCGACGGTTTCTTGTCGTTCGAACCTGCGGCTAAACCGATATCCAGCGTATGCGCGATCCCGGCAATGTTCCCGGATTCCCTGCTTAAAATCCAGTTTTTGCCATCGAAACTGTAGTACCCCGAAAGTCGGTCTCCGTGCCTAACCATCCTAAGCCAGAGAGGGAAAGGATGATCGGAAGTATAGTTGAAGCTTCTGGAGTTGTGCATGGAGCCATCGCCAAATTCATCCCATTGGGCGCCGTGGCGTTTGGGGGTGGAGAACATCAGAAAGGATCCGGGACTTCCTTTCTCATTGCCTGTTTTGGCTAGGTTGTTTCTAATGAAGATTCCGAATCTGAACCAGTCGCTTACCGCTTTTCCCAATTCAACGACTTTTACAGTGGCAACGAAATTGCCGGTAGCGAACTTCGGCAGGAAGATAGTGCCGTAAGAGTCCTCTGCATGCAGAAAATCTGTTCCGCGGGCAGTTATCCGGTAACTATTTTCACCTACATTGTAGTCATATTCGCAAGGTTTTGCAGTGGATGAACAGAAGGTCTGCATTTGAGCTTGTGCGAAATTGACCTTCCTGATAGGGAATACATGAAGGGAGAGAGGAGGTTGGTTGCCAATGGTGACTGATTGCTTGCCGGCTCCGGGCAGGAAGCTGAAACGGACTATTTTGGACTCTTCAGCCTGTAAAACAATAATTTTGGATGCCACAATTTTTTGGTTGACAGAAAGAAAGATTTTCTGGTCGCTTTGTTTCGGCAGAACATTCTTTACAGTCACAAACACCCTCGCAGAATCACCCAATGGGAGCACAGCAGCATCTGTGCCGAAATTGCTGTACAAAACCTGAATTGGAGCACCTTCAATGACAATTGATTGCTCAGGTGTTGTTCCAATGGATACCAGATGTTTGCCCGGTGTAAAGAATTGGTGCCTGAATTCAACGGTGCGGCTATTTTTTGATACAACCGGGAAAAGCTGACTATCTGCAATTTTCCCATCGACATAAAGTGGAACCTGCCCATTTCCGGTGGAACCGCTGTTGGAGACAACTGCCTTGAACAGCATTGCTGAGCCTGTTTTAGTCCCTTCTGGTGAAAGCGCCTGAAATTCAGAATAGCTGTAGTTTGGTTGACCATTGATGATTTTTTCAGGCTCAGTCTGCGGACGTTCGATCAGGTGGTTATCCCGGTAGGTATTATTTTCAAGGTAGGCCGCGCACAGTTTCATCTCGGCCTGTTTGAGTCCGTAGAGGATGTTGTTGGTGAGCGACCAGCCCGAAGCCATGTTCTGCAGGAAGAGGCCCACGTTTTCGTTGGTGGTAGCAGGTTTGACATCGTGGATCAGGTTTTCACGCACCACAGAACCGGGACTTAGTCCATAAACGGCAATAGCTCCTTCGTCGTCGCGGGCCATGTTGGTAAAAGAAAGGTGGTTGTATTCAACCAGATGACTTCCATCGCTGGTCTCCTCGACATTTGGCCACGAACCTACCGTGATGCCGTAACTTCCGGTATTGGTAACATAATTGTGCGCGATGGTCGTTCTCATGGCATTGGCGGTACGGATGCCAACCATCGCGGGCCGGAGATTGGCTATTTCATTGCGGGTGACGCTGTTGTCGCTGACAAGATCGTTCCAATTTTCGGGAGTGGGAGCTCCGTAAACAGCAATGGCTGATCCCGTTATGTTTTGGATGATATTTCGATCGATCAGGTTGTGGTAACTTCCCAAACCAAAATAGATGGCCGACTGGCTCACATTTTCGATGGTGTTACCGATCACCTCACAGTTTTTGACATACGAAAAATCCAGGGTACTTCGATCGCCTGGGGCTGTTGTCGAAAAGGTGATGTTGAGAAGCCGGAGATTACGCAGTGGTTTCTCCCTGGTTCCTTCAGCATGGATAAGCCCGGCTGTTCTTGGGCAGAGCACGAATGAACTGTTTGGATTTCCTGTTTCTTTATCAGGAATGTAAGACAGAATCTTCGTTTTTTGATCAAAAAACCACTCTCCGGCAGTGTCGAGCAGAGCTTCCAGATTTTCAACATAATATTTGGGGGGTACATTGAGGAGTCCCTCGTCGGGATCTTTGAGGTAAGCTTTGTGTTTTTTCTCATCAATCCTGGTTAGTGAGGTATGAACGGCGCCCCACCGGACTGTCATGGTAATTCGGTTGGAAGTGAGATCTTTCCAGTCTTTGAGATCACCCGGCCTGAAGTTGAAGGATCCGGGATCGGTTGGTTGACCGTCTGTATAGAAATAACCCTGATTGGGAGTTCTAGCCAGCATCTGTCGACGGCCATTAGCAAATAGCTCTTTTACCTCCTGATTTTCAAGCTGCACCTGCCATTTCGCACCGGAGGATTTCTTCCATCCTGTGATTCTTTCTCCTCCCGAAAGAACCGCATGTTCGCCTGGATAGGAGGCATAGGTGACGAAGTAATCTTTGAGCTGGTGGTATTCGAACGCTCCTGTTGGGAGTTCCGTCTCTATCCGCTCGCCGCCATCCAAAGCATTGAAATGCAGTGTGCTATCCAGTGAATAGACTCCTTCACGGATGAGGACGAGGATGTCTTTCCCTGTTCCGTAAGGATGCGGAGAGCCAATATACCGTTTGTCGAGGGCGGGTTTTTTGGGAAGGAAAGTCACCGCTTTAAGCGCTCTGACAGCTTTTTGTGCCCGCTGCACCGATGCAAATGGACCATCTGTTCCGGCCTGGTTTGGTTCGGCCAATGTTCCCGACCAGCTGTCGTTTCCTTTGGTGGATATGAAGAAATCGGCTTTTTTATCTTTCAGGGTATAATCCTGCCATGTTTCACCTCGCAGTAAGCGACCCTGGGCTGCGATTGGTGTACGATTCAGAAATAAACAAAGCACCAAAAGCAGGAGTTTCGGGGTAACCGAACAACAATAGTTCATAACGTGTAAATAGTAGTTAAAGATGCAAGTAGTTGATTCAGATGATCCTATAAAAAGACAATCATTTGAATAAGACAAAAGTAAGAAAAAAATAACGATATCGGGACAATAGATTTATAGGAGTGCAGTTGTCAATTTGGTAAAGAAGACAACCAATGTGATTTTTGCCCGGCAGGGCATCAAGCTCAATAGAAATATAGTTAGTTGAATTTCCGTTTTCCCGTCAGGGAATAAACAAACATTAGCCGATCCTGCCATCTTTATGCTGAAAAAACTTATGGCTGCCTTTTTGCCTTTTCAATTCAAATCCTGGATGCAAAAGTATCTTAATTAACTCTTTAGCTGTAAGTAACGGTAATCTGGACATGATCAGACTGAAATTTGTTGCAAGCTTACGAACCGATTTCCCGGTTTAAATTTATTATTTTCTTCGAGATACAATTCGATGGCCTCTTTGGTTCTCGCATAAAGTTCATCATTGGTTTTTGCTTGGGTATGGCATCCGGGCAATTCAATCACAGAAGAAATCAGATAACCGTCAAATTCCTGTTCGACATGCGTGTAGTTTGCTGTTGTGCCGTAGCGTTTTAGCCGCTTATTTACTTTTTGTTGAA
>JAVHPO010000118.1:0-4706 GCA_036170635.1 Prolixibacteraceae bacterium
GGGAATGACAGAACTTCGACCCGGAAGCGTATGGAATACAATGCCTGCGCACACACATAGCCGAAGGATGGAGGTCTACTTTTATTTCAATGTGCCGGACGGTCAGGCTATTTGCCATTTCATGGGCCAGCCGCAGGAGACTCGCCACATCTGGATGGTCAATGAGCAAGCGGTTATTTCTCCCAATTGGTCTATTCACTCAGCTGCAGGAACTGCAAATTACATTTTTATCTGGGGCATGGCCGGAGAAAATCTTGATTATGCCGATATGGATGTAGTTCAACCCAACCAGCTTAGATAATTAAAAATTAAAAATTACAGATTAAAAATTGGCTCTCCCATAATCTGTAATCTGTAATTGTTATTAGATTCCCATTATTGCATTAATATAAAAACTATGAACGATTTATTTGATTTGTCAGGGAAAGTAGCCCTTATTACTGGTGGAACGCACGGTATTGGAATGGCAATTGCCAAAACATTGGGAGCGGCCGGCGCCAAAATCTGTGTCAATGACCTGTCGGACGAAAAACTCGAAGCATGTAAAATTGAGTATGCCAAGGTTGGCCTGGATGTCTTTACCCTCAATTTCGACGTTACAAACGAAGCGGCCGTCGACAAAGGAATCACGATTATCGAGAAAGAGATTGGTCCGATAGACATACTGGTCAACAATGCCGGAATTATCAAACGTGTCCCCATTTTGGATATGGCTGTCAGCGATTTTAAGCTGGTGCTCGACATTGACCTGGTTGCTCCTTTGATTATTGCCAAGCGCGTCGCTCCCGGGATGATTGCACGTCGCTTTGGCAAGATCATCAACATGTGCTCGATGATGAGCGTGTATGGACGCAATTCGGTATCTGCTTATGCATCAGCCAAGGGCGGACTCAAGCTCCTTACTGCCAACATGTGTTGTGAGTGGGCCAAGTACAATGTGCAGATCAACGGGATTGGTCCGGGTTATATCGCTACTTCCCAAACCGCTGATATCCGGTTAAACGGTCATCCTTTCAACGACCTGGTGATGACCCGTACCCCTGCCGGACGCTGGGGGGAACCCGAAGATGTTGGCAATGCCGCACTCTTCCTGGCCTCCAAAGCGAGCGACTTCGTAAATGGACATGTTCTCTATGTGGATGGCGGAATTTTGGCTAATTTTGGCTATGTCAAGGGAGAGAATGAATTAACCCTTTGAGATACAAGAAAAGAAAATCGCTCGCGATTTTCCAACTCTGTGTAACTCCGGGGTTTCTCTCATGAAAATGCATAATGGCATAAATTTCTATACACCCTATATTTTCGATTAATAGAAAGTTATTCTCTGTGTTATAAATTTAAACAGTCTATGGAAAAAGTCATCACATTCGGCGAAGTCATGCTACGCCTGGCAACACCGGGATTTGAGCGTTTCGGCCAATCCGGAAATCTGAGCGCCACTTACGGTGGGGGAGAGGCCAATGTGGCCGTCTCTCTGGCCAATTACGGCATTGCTACCAAATTCGTCACCCGATTGCCAAAAAATGAAATAGCGGATGCCTGCATCAGGGAGCTCCGTGGATTTGGTGTTGATACAACCGAAATTATCCGGGGCGGAGATCGAATGGGAATCTATTTTCTGGAGGCCGGTGCCGTAAGCAGGGCCAGCAAAGTCATCTACGATCGCTCCGGCTCATCTATTGCCGAGATCAAAACCGGCATGATCGACTGGAACAAAGTCTTCGAAGGGGCCACCTGGTTTCACTGGACCGGCATTACCCCCGCCATTTCACAGGGAGCAGCCGATGTATGCCTCCAGGCCATCCATGCCGCCAACGAACGGGGCATCATGGTCTCAACCGATCTGAATTACCGTAAAAATCTATGGAAATATGGCAAGCAGGCGCATGAAGTAATGCCTTTGCTGGTTGCTGGATGCGACGTTATTTTGGGCAACGAAGAGGATGCGGCCATGGCGCTGAATATCCATCCGGATGGCGTGGATGTAACTGCCGGTCATGTGGAAGCGGATGCTTATCTTTCTGTATCGCTAAAGGTGATGGCGCAGTTTCCCCGCTGCAAAGCCGTCATAACCACCCTGCGCGGATCGGTCAGCGCTAGTCACAACTCCTGGAGCGGAGTCCTGTACGATGGAAAGCAATTGTACAAATCTGCCACCTATCAAATTACCCATATCGTCGACCGGGTTGGCGGGGGCGATTCATTTATGGGGGGATTGATCTATGGGTTGCTCACCTACCGTGATGATCTTCAGGCAGCATTAGACTTCGCGGTAGCCGCTTCATGCCTGAAGCATACCATCTATGGAGACTACAATCGTGTTACCGTCTCCGAAGTCGAAAAGCTGATGGGAGGCGACTCCTCCGGCCGTGTATCCCGATAGGACTGATCAACACATTTTTAATCTGTAATTTTTAATTTGTAATTAAAATCCCATGGCCCGTTTTAAAAGATTAAAAGTCCTTCAAACCCTCGTTGGGACAGGCATCGTTCCTTTGTATTACCATAAGGATGTCGCAATTGTAAAAAATGTTGTCAAAGCTTGCTACGCGGGCGGGGCAAGGGTTTTCGAATTCACCAACCGGGGAGATTTTGCCCATGAAGTATTTGCTGAGGTCAACAAATGGTGCGCCGGCGAATGTCCCGAGATGATCATGGGTGTTGGTTCTGTGGTCGACTCTGCCACGGCTGCACTTTACATCCAGCTGGGGGCCAACTTCATCGTCTCCCCAAGCCTGAATCCCGATATGGCCAAAGTGTGCAACCGGCGCAAAATTGCCTGGATGCCGGGTTGCGGTACCCTTTCGGAGATCAATCTGGCCGAAGAGCTTGGCTGCGAGATTGTCAAGATCTTTCCTGGTAAGGAGGTCGGCGGACCCTCGTTCGTTAAGGCTATTTTAGCTCCTTGTCCCTGGACAAGTATCATGCCTTCCGGCGGCGTATCCCCCGACAGGGAAAATTTGGAAGCCTGGTTCAATGCCGGTGTTTCCTGCGTTGGATTGGGGTCGCAACTAACTCCTGCGGATGTAATTGCCAACGGAGATTACGGCTTTATTGAACAAAAGATCAGGGAGGCAATTGAGATAGTAGCGGAAATAAGAAATAGGTAGAGATAAATAGAAATAGATTGAAACAAGGGGGGTGATCGAATGCAGCCTCCCAAATCTACCTATTTCTATTTATTTCAATTTATTTCCTATTTCAATCTATTACATTTCACCTCTTTCATAATCGATTTTTTTTATATTTACAGTCAGCTAATTGTTTTCAGACTACTTACCATTCAAAATGTAACTTATGGAAAATGTAAATCAAAAGCGGCTATTTGTAGCAAGTTGCCTGGCTTTATTGGTAACAGCGATGACCTTTGCCATTCGGGCAAAAATCGAAGGTGTATTTTCAACCGATTATGGATTAACCAAGGAGCAGATCGGATATGCCTTTGGTCCGGCTTTCTGGGGATTTGCCGTTGCCATGTTTTTGGGTGGTTTCATCATCGATATCGTCAAGACCAAGAATATCCTGAGAATGGCCTTTGGGCTGCACCTGGTTGGAATCATTTTGCTGCTTTTCGCCAATAGCATGATCTCTCTCTTTATTGCCAATGTATTCATCGGTTTGGGAAACGGAAGCGTAGAGGCTGCCTGTAATCCTCTGGTATCTACCTTGTTTCCGGAAAAGAAGACCAAGATGCTGAATCGTTTTCACGTGTGGTTCCCTGGAGGAATTGTGATTGGAGGTGTGTTAGCCTGGTTACTGATGGACCTGATCGGACTTCGCTGGGAGATCCTGGTTAGTCTTTTGTTTATTCCGCTGGCCATATACGGATATATCTTCTGGGGACAGCAGATTCCTGAAACGGAACGGGTTTCAAGCGGGGTGACTTACAAGGAGATGCTGCGAAACGTGGGCGCTCCCTTTACCATCATTGCAACAGTCGTTTTGATGATCTTTTTTGCCTCTGTGCCTTCGCTGAAGATCAATTTCCAGAGTATCTACCCCTATATCGCGGTAGCGGTGATCGTAGTCATGGTCATCATCGAAGGGAGATTGGTTAACAAGATTTTCCTGCTTTTTCCCCTGGTTTTGTTCTGTATGTTGCTGACTGCTTCCACCGAGCTGGGAACCACCCAGTGGATCAACGCCTTGTTACAAACCAACGGGATAAGCCCGATGATTATCCTGGTGGTAGTGACTGGTATCATGGCCGTAGGGAGGTTTTTTGCCGGAGGATTGGTCCATCGGTTGAATCCGACCGGAGTATTGCTGAGCTCGGCCGTGATAGCTACGGTAGGACTGCTGCTGCTGAGCGTTGCCAACGGTGCAGCCATGACATTGTTATCCGCAGCAGTTTTTGCTGTCGGCGTTTGTTATTTCTGGCCAACCATGATCGGGGTGGCTTCCGAATACATTCCGCAAAGTGGCGCACTGGGAATGTCCATACTCGGAGGGGCAGGATTTGTCGCTACATTGATGGTTCTACCCATCATGGGTAAGTCGATTGAGACTTCCGGACCGCAGATTACATTGCGGAACATGTCCGTTTTGCCGGTTATCCTGATCTTTGCCTTCGTTGCGCTATCCATCATCATCAGGACGAAATATGCTAAAAAAATAGCAAAATGACGAATGGATCAATAAAATTGAAATTTTAAGACAATGGTTGATCAGGCAATTATAGATACCGCAAAACAATATATCCGGAG
>JAVHPO010000119.1:0-1986 GCA_036170635.1 Prolixibacteraceae bacterium
GATGAAGGATTGTAAATTGATAAGAATAGCATCTTCCAACTCTTTTTCGGAATATACATCAGTTAGCCCGATAGCATCTAAAAAATAGCTGCTGCGAAAAACCACATCGGGAGTTAAGGTATTGGTTGATTTTATTTGTTCGAGTTCCGACTTTATCAGCTCTTCGGGTTTGCGGCTCAAGGCTATTCGTTCATAAAGCATGGCATCTATTTTCTCGTCCAGGGTACGGGTATCCCAATGTTCTATCCGTGTCATTTCCATATAAAACTCTCGTTTCAGTTTATCGTCAATGCTCATCAGCGAGCGAATGTGTGTCCAGGTTAATTGTGTACGCACCGCGTACATAATTTCGTCTTCGGCAAAAGTGTACGCAGCGCGTACACAATGTTGCAGTTTATATATGCTCCAGCCTTTGCCGAATTGTTGCATTAATTTTATAGACAGTGCAGCAAGAACCTGTTTACCGTATTCGGCTCTTTTATTATCGAGTATTTCTTCTTTTATGCGTTTGCCAATCTGCCAGTGCATCACACATATTTCTGCATTTACCGAAGTTGCCAACCGCTGGCGGCTACCTTCGATAATGCGGCATACATCGCTGTATAGGTTGTTATCTCCCATAATATTTGAAGCCGGAAGGCTGTTTTGTTGTTCCATTACTGTTAATTTTGAATGGGTTTGAACTCCAACAGTTTCCCTCTGTAATATTCGTATTGCTTGCGCCGTGCCTGAATTTCGGCAGGCAAACTACCAGTCATTCCGGCCTCTGAGCCGGAATCCCCATTTACCAATTCATCGAATTTATCCAATATGCCTACAATGCGGTTCTGCTCGGCAAGGGGCGGCATGGGGATGGAATAAGATTCAAAATCCTTTGCTCGAACATGTGGAACCCCACTACCTTTTTTCATAAGATGTATTTTTTCCTGTTCTTTTTTTAGGAAAAAATAAACAAATTTGGTTTTGAATAAAGTATTGTCCGGATGAATACTGAACGCATCAGTGAGAAAAAAAGGTTTATTCCAGTAACTTACTAATCCAGAATATGCACCAGATCTAGCAATAACGATTGTTTCTCCACTCCTGTTGCTTTTCCCATGAAAATAGATTGGATTAGGCGAATTTGCAACAACAGGAAATTCACCAGAGATTGTTTCCTTTTCTGTTATTGCAGTTCCTCTAAGGATTTTTGATACTTCCCCCAGCGTCTTCCACACCGCCTCTTTACCCTCAAAATTCAGCAGCTCATTCCGGTAGTATTCATATTGGGCACGACGCGCCTGCAGTTCCGTCTGCAGCTCGGCCTGCAGTTGTGTAAACTTATCGAGGATATTTACAATTTCTTGTTGAATGGGGAGAGGGGGAATGGGGATAGAAAACACTGAGTATTGTGAAATCCATTGTCGAGCATGGTCTTGAGGCGCGTAAGAAATACATTTCAATGCATAATAAATAAACCTAAAGACTATTTCTGTATTTTTTTTGGGACGAAGCATTTTCATTGCTGAAGATTTTACTTTAAAGTCAAAATCAACCCAATGGAATGAAGTTGTAAAATCATCAAAAATAATTACAGGATTTTCTTTATTTGCTTCATATATTCCATCCGTTTCATCTGTGTAACCTAAAATAAAAGTTTGCCCAGCAGTCAGTACAGGGGTTTTGTGAATGGCATTGTAATTTGTTGATTTTACAATATAATTGCCTGGCTGTTCATAATCCAAAACTTCTCCCAATTCCCGAAACTCCACGCCGTTTGGGCAAAGTTGTGCAATAAGCGCATCTATGTTGTTCATAGGTCGCCTCCTTTCTGTGTCTTAGCTTCCTCGCTTCGCTTGGAATGACGGTCGGCTTCGACAAGTGCATTAGCTGTTTCCTCAATTTGCTCAGAATAAAGGGTGGCTTCGCCATTGAGAGATTCCTCGCTTCGCTCGGAATGACCACTATACCCTAAAAAAGAGGGGGTGGAGGGGGGGGGGGGGGGGG
>JAVHPO010000119.1:1996-4704 GCA_036170635.1 Prolixibacteraceae bacterium
GATGGCGGCTTCGCCGCCATCACCTCCACCTATACCCACACCAAGTGGTCCGTCATTCCGAGCGAAGCGAGGAATCTGTTGCACCCCATCACCAGTCATTTCGTCGTCATTCCGACCGTAGGGAGGAATCTGTTGAGTTTCTTCACTACGCTCCGCTTCGTTCAGAATGACGGAGGCTGTTTGGGAAGAAAGAGCGGAATTTCTGACAAAGCCATGCTCTGTTACCAAAACGATCCATTGTGGATTCTTTTTGTTTATCAAATCTTCTTTCTTTTGGCGATTCCATTTTTTCAGCTCTTTTTCCCGGTTTATTGCCAAATTAAAATAAGGAAATTCTTCGTAGTATACGCAATACTCGAGATTGTACCTGTCTGTAAAAGAGTCTTTAATTAAGTGGTTTTTGTGTTCGTAAATTCTTCTGCACAAATCGTTTGTAACGCCAATATACAAAGTCGTTTTGTTTTTATTGGTCATAATGTATATGAATCCGGATTTGTTCATAGGACGCCTCCTTCCAAATCGGCTACAATTTCATCAATGGCAGTGCGTAGTTTGTTTTGCTTGATAACAATCTCCGCAATGTGGGCATTGAGTTTTAGGATATCCACCTCTTCGGAAGTGTTTTCCTGTTCTACAAAGCTGCTTACGGCAATATTGTATTCGTTTTCGGCAATATCGCTGTTGAGTACAAGCTTTGCAAAGTGAGGATCGTCCTTTCGTGCTACAAAGGCATTAAGAATCTTTAAGCGGTTGGCTTTGGTAAGCTTGTTTTTATTGCCAGCACGTAGAAATTCGGCTGAGGCATCAATGAATAGGGTCGCATTGTCTTTTTTGCTCTTTTTGAGGACGATAATGCAGGTGGCAATGCTTGTACCAAAGAACAGATCGGGCGGAAGCTGAATAACAGTATCCACATAATTATTATCGATCAGGTATTTTCGTATTTTCTGTTCGGCGCCGCCACGGTAAAGTACGCCGGGAAACTCAACTATCGCAGCAGTACCGGAGGTAGAAAGCCAACTTAGCATGTGCATGGCAAATGCAAGGTCCGCTTTCGACTTTGGAGCCAACACACCGGCAGGCGAAAAACGAGGGTCGTTGATCAACAAAGGGTTGCTATCGCCATCCCATTTTATGGAATAGGGCGGATTGGAAACGATGCAATCAAACGGCTCGTCGTCCCAATGTTTGGGTTCAAGCAGGGTATCGCCGTGGGCAATATCGAATTTCTCGTAATTAATGTCGTGTAGAAACATGTTGATACGACAAAGGTTGTATATGGTAAGACTGGTCTCCTGACCAAAAAAACCTTGCCGCACATTTTCTTTCCCGAGCACTTTGGCAAATTTGAGGAGCAGCGAACCTGAGCCGCAAGCGGGGTCATATACTTTATTTACCTGCTTTTTACCTACTACTGTAATTTGGGCAAGCAACTCGGAAACCTCCTGCGGGGTAAAAAATTCGCCTCCCGATTTTCCGGCATTACTGGCATACATAGTCATCAGAAACTCGTAGGCATCGCCAAAAGTGTCATTGGAATTATCCTGGTAATCCCCAAGTTTTAAACCTCCGATTGACTCAATAATTTTGACCAACAGTTCGTTTCGTTTTTGTACGGTAGCGCCGAGTTTGTTGCTGTTTACATCAATGTCGTCAAACAATCCTTTAAGATCATCTTCACTATCGGTGCCTTTGGCCGAATTTTCGATATTCTTAAAAACATTGCTCAAAGTTTCATTGAGGTTGGCATCGTTTTTAGCGTTTCGTCGCACATTATCAAACAATCCGGAGGGCAAAATATAAAAACCTTTTTCTTTTACCGTGTCGGCCCTTCCAAATTCGGCATCAGTATCGGAGATTTTGGTATAATCGAAATTGCTGTTGCCGGTGCGCTGTTCTTCTTTGTTAATATATAAGGTCAGATTTTCGGATATGAACCGGTAGAACAACAGACCTAACACATACGATTTAAAATCCCAACCATCCACGCTACCTCTTAAGTCGTTGGCTATTTGCCATATTGTGCGGTGTAATTCTTCCCGTTCTTGTTCTTTCGTCATTATGTATTGAATGTTTGATTTTGTTTGTCTTTCTATGATTAATCGCCAACGGTTTGCAGCAACAAGAAGTTGTCGATTTCAGAAGCACAAAACTTTATTTTAGCGCTGAACTTGATACGAAGCACAAAGCTTGATTTAACCATTAACCACAAATTTCTTGTAGGTACTGTTTATGGGGCGTTTTTCTTTTCATTATGGTCGTTAATCGTTCTAAATATTGAGTCCGCCAGTCTTGTCCCTGTCGAAACTAGTTTTGACAGTACTCTTAGTTGTTCCTTACAAGCAATGTCTCCTGTTGGATGAGGGTAATTGATACTGTGATCTATTTCCCCCCCATATTTCTTCAAATAAAGTTCTTACTTGTATTTCACAGCAAATTGGATTAGGGTTCGAATTATTTGGTTTTACAACATAATGAACACTCGTATAAAATGTTTCCTTGACTTCATTTAATATCTCTAATTTGTCATACATTGCTTTGGATTCTGGGTCCCATGTGTAGGCAGTTGGTGGTTCAACTAATGCCCAATCACCTTCTTCTATGTATTTTAGAATATATTTGTGAATTGTCGGAAACTGGTCTTGGTAAATATGAAGAACTCTAATACCTATTAAATCTGTGATTTCTTTAAAAAAGGTTTTCTTGTG
>JAVHPO010000120.1:0-4703 GCA_036170635.1 Prolixibacteraceae bacterium
TACCTCGATTTCGCTGTTGATATTCCTGACCGTGCTCCTGATAGTGGGAAAATTGTTATAAAGCTGAAGATCCTATGATAAATATATTGCTCATCACATTTGCTATCAGCCTGATCTACATTGGAATTGCAAACCGGCTTTCCACTGTAATCTATATTCTTGCCGTGCAGGGAATCATTCTTTTTGGAGTGTCGTTCATCGAACTGATTCAAATCAACACCATTAACCTGATTTTTATTCTGTTCGAAACAATCGTTTTCAAAACCATTGCCATTCCCATTTTCCTGAACAATGTGATTAAAAGAAACAATATTGTTCGCGAGGCCGAACCATTCATCCCTGATTTCGCTTCAATTGTAATTATTACCGGCATCCTGCTGGGCTCCTTTATTTTATCGAATATTATCAATGTGGAACATGTACGCAAAATGTTTTTTATTGTGGCAATTTCGGCATTGTTCACCGGACTTTTTATCATCATCTCACGCAAAAAAGTGGTCACCCACATCATGGGTTATCTGGTGATCGAAAACGGGGTTTTCATTTTATCGCTGTCAGCAGGCAGCACCATGCCCATGATGGTGAATACAGGAATCACCCTCGATATATTTGTAAGCGTTTTGGTACTTGGCATTTTTGTGAACCGCATTGGAAACACCTTCGAAGAGATGAATGTTGACCATTTAACGAACCTGAAAGATTGATAGCTATGCTTGTTTATTACCTGATAATATCATTTTTAATAGGGGTGGGTACGGCGTTCAACCGGAATAAAACGGTTCGGATTGTGCTGCTTGCACTTTTTATGATGGTTCAAACTTCCATAACCATTTTTGCTTATTCACATTTAAACACCGATGACCTGGTTTATTTTAAATATGATGCACTTGGCGTAATTTTTATGTGTGTGCTTACCTTGCTAAGTTTCACTACAATATTTCACAGTTACATCTATCTCCGGCACCGACACGATGCCAGCCGCTCTCAAAGCCTGTATTTTGCGGCGCTTATCATGCTGATTGTTGCCATGACGTGTGCCTACCTTGCTTCCCATATTGGGCTGATGTGGGTTTTTATTGAGTTGACAACCCTCAGTGTTGCTGCATTGATCTATCACGAACGCACACCGCTTGCGCTGGAAGCTACCTGGAAATACGTGTTTGTTTGTTCCATCGGGATTACCATTACCTTCATTGGAATCATCCTGTTAAGCTTTGGTATGGGTGAAACAGTTCTGATTGATTTTTCTTTCAAGGCCTTGCAGGAACAACTTTTACTGGTTAATTCAAGTTGGCTGAAACTTGCATTTCTTTTTATAATTGTGGGTTTTTGTACCAAGATGGGGCTTTTCCCGATGCACACTGCGGCCATCGACGCTCATACCGCGGCCCCTCCGCCCATCAGCGCTTTTATTTCAACTGCACTCATGAATGTGGGGTTTGTCGCCATTTTTCGAACCTATACCTTGTTTGCCAATACTGCCATCCATTCCTGGATGAACCAGGTTTTATTGTGGTGCGGGTTAGTCTCAATCATTGTTTCAGCAGCTTACCTGTTAAAAGTAAAACACCTGAAACGAATGAGCGCCTATTCGAGCATTGAACACATGGGATTGACTGCTATCGGGCTTGCATCGGGCGGAATCGGGTATTTTGCCGCCATTTTCCACATGATCCTTCACTCATTTGTGAAAGCAAGCGTTTTCTACCAGATTGACCAGTTCCACCGTAATTTTGGTACTTATATGATTAGTGAAACCGGAAATTATTTCAACCGGAACAGGGCGGGGGGAATGGTGTTTTTGTTGGCACTGGTCGGAATAATAGCAATGCCGCCATCTGGCTTATTTGTTACCGAATTTTGGATATTCAAGGCCATGTTTGCCTCCTCCCACTTCATTTTCCTGATTCTTGCGCTTTTGTTTCTTTCGGTTTGTATTTACAGCCTGGCCAAAAACTTTTTATACATCTTGTTCAACCAAACTAAAGATTTAATCCCGGCAGAAGAAAAAACCCTAGCTTCAGAAACCTGGTCGCAATATTTCCTGTTGGCGTTGCTCTTTTATTTTGGGATTAATCCGCCAGTTCAAATGATACAGTTGATTGAGGAAGCAGTCAAATATTTGCCATAACGGCAATGAAATCTATATGCATAAAAAATAATGAAGCTATTGCCACTTGCCCTTTTTACCAAAGTGAAGAACTTCACGAGGTTGGTGTTGGTCCAATCCATGCCGGGGTCATTGAACCGGGTCATTTCAGGTTTATATGCAATGGCGAACAAATGGAGATCGACTATTCACGCACAATCGCCCTTGAACTGGAACGAATTGTCGTTCATACCGGTGACTTGAGCGCTCTTTGCACGGATATAGCTTACCAGCTGGGCAGTTCAGTCTTTGGCAGGCTACGACCCCTATTATCAATTTCATGCAGGAACGGTGCGGAAACAGGCTTTCAAAGGGCTTGATCTGTGAGGGCAGAGAGCATGGGGCAGAGAGCATGGAGGACAGAGACTGAGGTACTGGAGGACTGGGAGAAATGTGAAAATTGGGAAATGTGAAAATGATTGGAAAAGAGTAATTGAACCATTAAACGGGGATCGGGCTTGACTCTGTGAGTGACCATAGTTTTGGGGTTATATCCCGGAGGGATTAAATATCAATAGCCCCGGGTTCCGCTTCGCTTCACCCGGGGTAGATGGATAATGCACGGCAACCGTCCGCGATAAAATGTCTGAAAATGAGATGGCATTGGGATCGGACGGAATTAAGGTTCGTTAGCGAAGAGAGAAGAATGAAAATGAGAAGCAGGGAGGATGAAGAGACGGAGAGACTGGGACGACTGGGACGACTGGGATGACTGGGATGACTGGGACGACTAGGCTGGGAGTAGTTGAGGATCGGAAGACTGGGGACTGAAGACTGTTGTATTGACGGAAAATGAAGTCCAAAATAGTTACTATATTCCCAAAATGATGGAGGGTTCAATATTGAGTATTTTACTGATATTTCGCGCTATTTTTAGTGTTGGTTCACTTTTCCCTGTAAGATACTCACTCACACGCGAGGGTGAAATGCCTAATTTTTTTGCAAAATCGCGCTGAGACATTGCTTCTTGTTCCAATCTCATCTTCACTACATCCGCAAGCGTAGAATTACCTATAGGGAAATGTCTTTCCTCGTATTCGATCACAATGTCTGACATTATTTTCAGTTCTATAGCTTTGCGGTCATATATTGGTGTAGCGTCTGAAACCATGGGCAAAAGTTCTTCAATCCTTTCCAGCGCGGTTTTATAAACGTCTTCAGTAATTATCCTTTCCATATTTGATGGGTTATTAAATTATTTTGCAATCAATTTTATCATATTCGGCATGGGTCCCAACAAAACGGATAAAAATATATCCGTGCACAAATAGTATAACCACAACCAACCGATAAGTATTTCCCTTTATATTGAATACGTATCGCTGGTGACCGATGCTGTCCACACTGTTAAAATCTTTTTTAATGTCTGCAAAACACTTCCATTTAGCGCTCTTTGCAGTTCTGAACCAATGGTTTAATGGTACTTCAGCTTCTACGTTCTTTTGGTAAAAATCAAATAAACGCTTGTGAGATACAATATTCATGACATTTTACTATACGGTACAAAATTAGGTTTTTATTTTGAAATTCGAAATTTTTCAATGATTCTATTACCGTGAAATTCAATTTTTCCTATTCTGCTGTAATTTTGTTTTTTAATGACCAGATGAATAAATTCTCACAATTTTAGTTCTCCCCATCCTTTCCGGTACTCCCTTTTCACAAATTGGTTGGCTGCTTCAAAGTTCGTTATCCGCATATTTGCGCCATCCCATTTAAAATTGATATACCGACCAGGGAAAACAAATCCTTCCATATCTCCATATACAGGGTCTTTTCTTTTTATCTTTTCGCGGATATTAAAACTGCGTAACAACAAATTTCCCATCAATACGGTTTCAGTGAGCGGACCGGCATAACCTTCAAAGGGTGAATCTACTTCGGCTTTCCCATAACCTGCAATACAGGCATCGATCCATTGCCAGTAATGGCCGTCCATATCGCTTTCAACACGCGGGTATTTTTTAGGAACATTGATTTGTTTATTTAACGCAAGCGGTAGCAATACGGGACTGCGTCCACCCCAGATTTTCAATGTAATTTGTATTTTGGGCTGTTCCGAGCCACAGATCCCAATTCAGTTCTTTCGGAACCGGGGGATGGGATTTAGGCCAGGGAATTCCTTGTGGCCAAACGGGCCGGTCGGTCCAGCAGTAAACTTTTTCAATGTCACCGAGAATTCCGGCTTCGATTCATTCGCGCAAGGTGCGCATTCCTTCACTGGAAGCACCCTGGTCGCCCATTTGGGTTACTACTTTGTATTTGCTTGCTGCCTGTGTTAAGATCCTGGCTTCGTAAATATCATGCGATAATGGTTTCTGAAGGTATAAATGTTTGTTCAACTGCATGGCACTCAATCCGACAATTGCATGGTTATGATCGGGAATTGCCACGGTAACTGCATCGAAATTCTTACTCTCCTTATCGAACATTTCGCGCCAGTCATTGATATTGTCTTCCATGTTTTGATAAGTTAGCGGTTTTTATTTGCGCAGCGGCTTAACTGCAACTTCCTTAAAGAAAACAACATCCTTTTCTCCATGATTTTGCAATC
>JAVHPO010000121.1:0-4671 GCA_036170635.1 Prolixibacteraceae bacterium
TTTAGTCACTCTAGTCACTTTAGACACTTCTTCTTAAAGTTTTCTAACCCAGATATTACGGTAGCTTACCGGGTTTCCGTGATCCTGCAATTCAAGCGCACCGGCGCCATGGGCCGCATATTTTGGGATGCCGATGTATTCGGTATGCCCAAACAGGGAAATATTGTTTTGAACCAAAACGCCGTTTTGAAGAACTGTAACACGGGCAGGAGAGAAAACTGTGCCATCTTCCTTGAAGCGGGGTGCGGTATAAATTACATCGTAAACCTGCCATTCTCCGGGCTTTTTGCAAACATTGACCAGTGGGGCATACTGTTTGTAAATAGATCCGGCCTGACCGTTGCGATAGGTTCTGTTTTGGTAGTTGTCAAGAACCTGCAGTTCATACCTTCCCTGAAGAAAAATTCCGGAATTGCCGCGTCCCTGACTTTCGCCCTTCACTTCAGCCGGTGTACGCCATTCGATATGGAGTTGAAAATCCATCATCTCCATTTTACTTTTAATGCCACCTGTTCCTCTGGCTACTGTTACACAATTGTCAGCAACGGTCCAGCCGGATGGCTCACCTTTCGCGTTGGTCCAGTTGGCATTGAAGCTTTCAGGTGTTCCATCGAATAGGACTATCGCATCAGAAGGCGCATCAGAAGGAAGCTGGCCGGGGGTTACAACGGCAACTTCAGGATCCCAGAATTCTGTCATTTCCGGTTTCATTTTGGCAAGATCTTCTTTGGAAGGCTCAGCTTTCTGGGCAACGGGTTTTGCCGGTTCAACTTTTTGGGCGATAGAGGCAAAGGACAAAAACATTGCGGCTACCAATAATAATGTTCTCATAGTTTTGTATTAATTAAATTGCTAAATCATTCATTACCAGATCAATTTTATGGGTTGTGGCCAATTCAACCTCATCAAACTCACTCCTGGAATTGAGTTTGGCTTTTACTTCAATGTAAAATTTGATTTTGGGTTCAGTGCCGGATGGCCGTACCGAAACCTTTGTGCCATCCACTGTAAAGAACTGCAAGACATTGGCAGTCCCTTTTTGTATAATCGGTTTTTCTTCCCCGGTAAGAAGGTTCCTGTTGATCAGGGAATCGTAATCTTTCATCCATTCCAGCTGAGAACCTGCCAGCATTTTCGGTGGATTCTTTCTGAATTGGACCATCAGTTGTTCAATCTCTTCCGCACCGGCCATCCCTTTGCGAACGATGTATTTCATCTTCTCTTTCGAGAATCCGTATTTGAGATAAATATTCTGTAGCATTTCAAAAAGAGTCAGTTTGTGCTCTTTGGCCCATGCTGCAATTTCTGCCATCAGGGCACATGAGCTAACCGCATCCTTGTCCCGCACAAAATCGGCAGGCAGGAATCCAAAACTCTCTTCTCCGCCTCCGATGTAGGTTTTCTTTCCTTCGTTTTCGCGGATGACATCCGCAATGTATTTAAACCCGGTATAACAGTCGTAGTATTCAACGCCGTTTTTGGTCGCGATTTCAGCCACCAGTTCAGAGGTAACAATCGTTTTCACCACATACTCATTTCCGGTAAGCAGACCAAGCTCTTTCCGTTTGGTAATGATGTAATAAAGGAAGATCAGCACAGTCTGGTTGCCGTTTACCAGGATGAATTCTCCCTTGTCGTTCTTGACCGCGATGCCCAATCTGTCTGCATCCGGATCGGTTGCCATCACCAGATCCGCATCCACCTCTTTCGCTTTCTTTAATGCAAGTGCAAGAGCAGCAGGCTCTTCCGGATTAGGCGATATCACGGTAGGAAAATCGCCGCTTACCACATCCTGCTCCGGGATATGAATGACATTGGTAAATCCCATTTTGGCCAGTGCCATCGGAACCAGCTTGACTCCGGTACCATGAATTGGCGTATAAACGATCTTTAAGTCGTGATGCTTTTTGATTGCCTCGGGAGAGAGTGAGATTGTCATCACTTTATCCAGATACAATTCATCCATTTCGGCACCCAAAGGAAATATCAAACCGGCATTTCCATGGAAGCGGATATCCTCTACTTTTACTTTTTCTACTTCTGCGATGATATTTAGATCGTGTGGTTCGACGATTTGAGAGCCATCATCCCAATAGGCCTTATAGCCATTGTATTCTTTTGGGTTATGTGAGGCGGTAAGGATGATTCCGCTTTGCAGTCCAAGCTGACGGATCGCAAATGAAAGTTCCGGTGTTGGCCGAAGAGCATCAAAAAGGTAAACTTTGATACCATTGGCCGAGAATATCGCAGCTGCAGTCTCTGAAAAAAGCCTGCTGTTGTTTCGGCAGTCATGTCCTATAGCCACTTTGATTTCAGGCAGATGCGCAAATGCTTTTTTGAGGTAATTACTTAAACCTTGCGTGGCAGCTCCAACAGTATAAATATTCATCCTGTTTGACCCAACACCCATGATACCGCGAAGTCCGCCTGTGCCAAACTCTAGGTCCCGGTAAAAAGCATCAATAAGATCGGTTGGATCTTCTTTCTGGATCAATCTTTTTACCTCAGCCTTCGTGGTTGCATCATAACTTCCCTGCATCCATTCCTGGGCTTTCAGCATTACATTTTCGGGAATTTCATTTGTTTGCATCTTCTTTTAGTTTGCTAAGACATAATTTCAGACTATCTCTCCAATAAGGAATCTCGATGGCAAAAGTAGTTTTGATTTTTGATTTATTCAAGACGGAATATGCAGGTCTGGAAGCCGGAGTAGGATATGAAGCCGTGTCAATTGGATTTACCTTACAATTAATACCTTGATGAATCTCAAAAATGGCCTTGGTAAAGTCATACCAGCTGGCAACCCCTTCGTTGGAAAAGTGATAAATGCCCGGAACGAACCGTTTGCTCTCTATAGAACTCATTTGAAGGATCTTCATGATCACATTAGCCAGATCGCCTGCATAGGTAGGGGTTCCAACCTGATCGGATACGATTCCGAGATGGTCTCTTTCCTGCCCCAGCCGTAACATGGTTTTTACGTAATTGTTACCAAAAGCCGAGTACAACCAGGCTGTTCGAATGATGATAGATTTGATCTCAGCCCTCAGGATGGCAGTTTCGCCTTCGAGTTTGGTGATACCGTAAACCGACTGAGGCCTGACGATATCCTTTTCATGGTAAGGCGTTGATTTATTGCCATCGAAAAGATAGTCGGTAGAGATATGAATAAGTTTAGCCCCTGTTTTCTTGCATCCTTTCACAAGATTAACAACCGCTTCGTGGTTAATTTTTTTTGCAAGATTTTTCTCTTTCTCTGCTTTATCTACCGCTGTGTATGCAGCACAGTTGACAACTGCGAATGGTCTTTCCCCGACAAGGAATTTATCGACCTGTACAGAATCGCAGATGTCAAGTTCTTCTATGTCTGTAAATACAAATGAAAAATCCGGATATTCAGACGAGATTTCCTGAATGGAACGTCCGAGCTGACCCTTTGATCCAGTTACAATTATCTTCATAATATATCCAAATTGAATGTTAGATTGTGGCAGGTAAAGGTAATAGAAATGGTTAAATTCACTAGAAAATATCTCTGTTTCTGTCAGAAAGCTGGCATTAACCGAAGGTCTCTATGTTTTGAATCCCGTTTCGGTTAAAAACGATACGGTATCTTTTGAGATCCCATTGCTCCCTGTTTTTAGCCTGAAGAATCAGATTCAGATAGTAGATTTTCTCTCCATGCACTATTTTATAACCTGTATCACTTTCGGGATAGTAGAGTGGAAATTCTGCGTTGTCCATTTTTTGGATGAAAAGCGAAATATTCAGCTTAAAGATTTCATTCACCCCTGCGGCCGGATATTCAATGTTAGAATCAATATGTTCCCTGTTCAGTTGCATTAGGGTCTGGTAGCGTATAATGCGTTCGCTGCCGACCCGGTTATTTGCTTCCAAAATGGAGGAACGATCCCTTTTTTTTAGTATGTCAATGGGGACGTTTTTCTCAGAAATAAAATCCATACTCTCCTTAATCCATCCGATCTCGCTTTTTCCAGTGCTTATTTTGATTTTATGGTCAAAGTATCGCTTGTTGAATTTATGGGCAAAATAGTAGCGCGACAGCTCTTTTATCCTGTCTTTCAACATGTAACTGACAATTAGCGCGACGAACATCGGCATCGTAAAAGTGCCGTATTTATGCTGAAAAGAGAAGGCAATAACTGTGGCAAATATCATGGACAATCCCGCTGCAAGGCTAAAAAGGATCTGTTCAACCCATACACCATCTTTACCCTTTTTTACATCCAGATAGAGGTTGCTCTCAGCATACTTTTTCAACATACCCAGATGAAATACCAATTCCTGATTGTTTCTGTTGACACCTTCCTCCACGACGAGAAAGCCTTTCTCTTTTTTGTAGGTGATCTCCTTGTTCACAATTGCAAGCAAAGCACCACTGATAAACAGCTTTTGGCCATGCGCCCTTATCAGATCGTGGCAACGGAAAAAATTTTGAGTAAGATTGAAGTCAGTACCAACTACAAAAAACTCGGCACCGTGGAGGCGGGCGGATATGTGTGGCATACCACTGGATCAGGAAAAACTCTCACCAGCTTCAAGACCGCCCAGCTCGCGAGCAAATTGCCATATATAGACAAAGTTTTGTTTGTCGTAGACCGCAAAGACCTCGACTATCAAACGATGAAAGAGTATGACAAGTTTGAAAAA
>JAVHPO010000122.1:0-20549 GCA_036170635.1 Prolixibacteraceae bacterium
ATTAAACAGGCCTCCGTCGCCGGTGGTGGCATTACTCAGCACGCCCTCATTATTAGACATTTTTTCAACGACATAATCTGCGGCTTTCACTGCATCGTCCAGGTATTGCTTTTTACCGGTAATCTTGTAAAGTTCATGGGCGGCTCCGATAAATGTTCCCTGGTTATAGGTATAGACAGCGCGGCTTAAATTGCCGGTTGCATTCATGTTGTCGTTAACTTTCCCTTCGGCCGGGTCATAAAGGTTATCCCTTAACCACGAATAAATTTTAATCGCTTCATCCAGGTAGGCTTGTTTGGGCTTCTTTCCGGGATCCGTTACCCAATCGTACATCGAGTAAATTCTTGCTGCAACAATGGCCGCCGGCCCGTTTGAACAGGCATTCTTCGATTTTTTTGCATCCGTTTTCCAGGTAATGCCACCATGCCAGGGGGCTTCATCTTCCGGACCCCATGTCGGCCAGATCCAGTCGTTGTACATCTGCTTTGCCTTGGCAAAATAGACCTCTTGTTTGGTGGATTCAAACATGCGAAGTTGTGCGAGTACAATCCATTCCATATCATCGACAAATACATTCCACCATGGATCCTCCGGTCTGCCTGAAAAATTGAATTTGGGCGCGCCCATCCACCACAAGGGATAGAAGTCCAGATAGTATTGATTCGAGGTGCGCAGGTAAGCATCAACAACCACATCCATGGCATGAGCCTGGGGCCAGTAGTGATTCGTAGCCATATTCGATAAATCACTTCCGTAATTGAAATAATATCTGTCGGGATATCCGGCAAAATTTGCTCCCCAGAAATGGGTGATCAGCGCCCGGCTCATACCTTCTGCCATTTTATTCCAAAAAGCAGGATCTTTGGTGCTATCTGCCACTCCGGCACTGTGTTCCAAAGATTTGATCGCCCGATCTTTACAGAAGGAAGTATTGTTTCCTTTTCCGCATAAGGCAATGGATATTGCAGCAAATGTTATAATCAGGACTGTTTTTTTCACAAGAGTTGTAATTAAATTTATCCGGCTTGAACTGTTAAAATTATGATTTTTAATTGCCGGATGTAACTCTTATGATAAAAAATTTCAAATCGCATCAAAACCGTTCGGGAACTACTCTACGGTAACGGATTTCGCCAGATTTCTAGGCTGGTCCACATCACAGCCACGCAGTACGGCAATATAATAGGCAAAGAGTTGCAAAGGAACGATTGCCAGCAATGGAGTAACCGCCGGATGTGATTCGGGGATTTCGAACACATCGTTGACCATCTCTTTCAATACCAGATCCCCCTGGGTAACTACCGCGATGATGTTCCCTTTTCGTGCTTTTACCTCCTGGATGTTGCTGACAATCTTTTCGTAATAATGGTCTTTGGGAGCTACCACCACGACCGGAAGGTTGTCATCGACCAGGGCGATCGGACCATGTTTCATCTCTCCCGCAGCATATCCTTCGGCATGCATGTAGGAAATCTCCTTCAGTTTGAGTGCGCCTTCAAGTGCAACCGGGAAAAGCGCTCCCCGACCCAGATAGAGGGCATTTGTAGCATCCTTGTATTTGGCGGCAATCTCTTCAATCCTTTGATGACCCGCCAGGATGATGGTTATTTTCGCGGGTATCTCGGCCAGTTCCTTAATAATTTCGGAGTACAGGTCGGAGGTTATCTCACCCCTGGCAAAGGCCAGCTTCAGGGCAAAAAGGGTAATAACGGTTACCTGCGCCGTAAATGCCTTGGTGGATGCAACGCCAATCTCAATACCGGCATGTGTGTAAACACCGGCATCGGTTTCCCTGGCGATGGATGAGCCAACCACGTTGCAAACGCCGAGGATGGTTGCTCCCCGCTCCTTTGCCATGCGCAAGGCAACCAGGGTATCCGATGTCTCACCACTCTGGCTGATGGCGATCACCACGTCGTCGGCCGACAAAATCGGATTCCTGTACCTGAACTCGGAAGCATATTCGACCTCCACCGGAACGCGGGCATAGGTCTCAATCAGGTATTCACCAACAAGCGCTGCATGCCACGAGGTGCCGCACCCAATCAGAATAATTCGTTTGGCCTTGACAATCCTGGGGAAAATATCCAGCAATCCCCCCAACACAATGGAACTCCTGTCAGCCGAAAGCCGGCCTCTGAAAGTATCTTCAATGGTTTTAGGTTGTTCGAAAATCTCCTTGAGCATAAAATGGGCGAAATCACCCTTTTCGATCTCACCGATCGTCCGGTCAACCCTTGAGATTTTGAAAGTGGCCGGTTTGTCCTCGAGTGTTTTAATGGTCAGACTATTCCGGGAAATAATCGCCAGGTCGTTGTCGTTCAAATAAATAACATTGTTGGTATAGCCAATAACGGGAGTTGAATCGGATGCAACGAAATATTCACCGGCTCCAATCCCTACAACCAACGGACTTCCTCTCCGTGCTACAATCAGCTGCCCCATTTCTTTGGTGCACATCACCGCGATACCAAAGGCGCCTACCACTTTCGACAATGCCAGCCGGATCGCGGTTTCGGCCTCCATCCCTTCTCCGTTGAGGTAAAAAAATTCGATCAGGTTGACCAGCACCTCCGTGTCCGTATCGGACTGAAATTCAAATCCATTCCTGGTAAGGTCGATTTTCAATTCGGCATAATTCTCAATGATCCCATTGTGCACCAGGGCAAAATATCCCTTCATCGAGCGGTGCGGATGGGCATTCCGGTCGTTCGGCTCACCGTGCGTTGCCCAGCGGGTGTGGGCAATACCAACTGTTCCGTTAACATCTTTGGATTGGACATGACTTTCAAGGTCGGCCACCCTTCCTTTGCATTTGTGAACCTGCAATTCAGTTCCCGAAATGGCCAGACCTGCTGAATCATAGCCACGGTATTCGAGTCGTTTGAGGCCCTGGATCAAAAACGGGTAGGCCTGGTTTTCGCCCACATAACCAACTATTCCACACATAGAATTTAATTTTTGATGGTCTGGAGCAAAAGTATTTTTTCCATCTTCGCGATCACTTCATGGCCCAGTGCCTCCTTTTTGGCCATGTGGTCCCTGATCGAGCTAACCTCGGCATGGGTTTCAAATTCTCCCCTCACCTCATCGAAATCAAGTTGCCTGACCAACTTGTCGCCATCTATCCCGAAGCCGGTTTGTTTGATCAGGGAGAACTCCTTTTTTGCGTCATTGTATAGCAAATGATCTATCTCCAAAACTGCCTTCTGCCACTTTTTGGTTACTTCAATCACATCGGCAGGCAAAAATTCGTCCATCGGGGTCTTGTAAAACTGTTGAAAAACATCAACGGCCCACGACCATTCATAGGTATAATAATTTTTGTGGATCGACCGGATAGCGGCGTTAACCTCCTCAAGCGAATGAACTCTTTTGTTCTCAATCGAATCCAACAACTGGTCGATGGCATCCGATGGGCAAATCAAGCCCGACAGGTCCAGCCACCTGGACTTACTTCCTAGCGGGGTATCTTTCTTCAAAGCTTCCCTGATCTCTTCAGTTGAGTTGACATTCACCCGCTGTATCCTGGAAAGCAGTGAGTTGCCCAGGAATTTCCAGATTGCCTTCTCGTACAACTCTATTCCCCTCAGTAGAGCGCTGTTTTTGATGATCATCCCATTGTAAGTATAATGAGGGGCCGTTTCGCCGGAAGCATGCAGCAACTCCAGCAGGATAGCGCGTCCGTTGATCATCTTCTGGATGGTATAGGGGCTTAACAGGTTGAAATTGATGGAATCCAGCAGGTTGGTATCTTTCCGCCTGTCTCGTTTTGGCCACTTCTGTGAGTCGCGGATAGTACCGATACTTTGCAGGTTAATACCGGGGATCAGCCGGCTTTCATCCTTCTCCTCGATCAGGTAGGAAAATGGGAAATCGGTGGTATCGGAATGACGGTAGTGGCGCCCAAGAACAAGGGAGAAAGCACCTATCCGGGAAGGCCATAAAATATAGGAATCACTGGTGGTTTTGGCGCCCCTTTCGACGACACCCTGGTGAATGGGTCCAAGTTTGTAGAGGTGGTTGCTCTGGTTCGACCCGCTCCCTGCGTTCATAAAGGAGAAGAGACCTGCAATCAGCAGCGACGATTTGTGGTGGGACACGGTATAGGGTCCGGCAAAAATAGAACAAGCCTCACCGTGAAGTCCCTGACAGTTGGCAAAAAAGACAGATTCTACTGCCGAATAGTGCTTATCCAGAATACACCCCTGTCCGATAAAACAGTTGGATACCAAGGTTGTATCAGTAATTCTGGTGCCTGAACAGACGATAAAATTCTCCAGGATAACCCCCTGACCAAAGGTTACCGGATCGGCCAGAGTGCTGTTGATACTTCCGTTGTCAAGTTTCGAAACACCCTCCAATACTGCACCGGGTCCAATTTTCACATTCCGAAGCGTTCCGCAGTTAATCATTCGAACACCATCGGCAACAGTTCCTACAGAAGAGGAGATAAAACCCACATAGTTGGCAATCAGGTGCTCAATCTCATTAACTGCGCTCATCCGGTGACGGTAGAGCGCCAGTATGTAGGCAACGTGGGCCGAGAGATAGTCATAAATTGGTATTTCACGACCACCCGATTCATTGATGACCTTAACCCTGATGCCGTTCCCAAAGGAGGTGGTTCCCTCAACGGCCAGCTGGTTCAGGTTGTGAATGATGACATGCTTGCCGATTGAATAGTTGGCAATGTAGCTCTTTACGCTACTGATCAAGGCATTGTCGGCAATTATACAGTTGTGGATGTGCGCATGTATGATGCCGGTCTTCATCCTGACTCCGCCAAAAAGGGTAATTTCCTCGTCAAATCTTCCCAGTTTGTTGGTGCCTGAGAACTTGGTAAACCTGACATTATCAGGCAGAAAGTTGGGAACTACCTCAATCAGGTTCCAGTCTTCGCAATAACACCCCTGAACAATTAACTGACCAATTTCATCATCTGTCAATTTACGGTAAGCAGATCCACTCATTAGATTTAGTTTAGAGTTATCTGGCAAAGAAAGCGGATTTGTTTACAAGTCGGGAAAATAAAAATGAATAATAACCTAACAAATATTACATAACCATAACATAATATTGTATCTACTTTAAATTATGCATTTTATAACCTGTCATAAATATTGACCAATTTACTTTTCTGATCATTATACCTCCTGAAACGAGCATGAGCTTTGCCCACAAAAGGTGATGTAAATGCTTTTGCGAGTTCCACACGTTCGATATGATATTCAATATTTTAATAATGATTTTTACGTGTGAAAGAAGGAATTTAGATTTTGATCGCGGGTCAATCCGAGTTTTTTCCGTAGCCGGATTCTGCCAATTTCGGCACTTTCAGCAGTGATATTGAGTATTCCTGCCAGTTCTTTGGTGGATAAACCAAGGTGCAGATAGGCGCACAACCGTTGATCTTTGATGGTTAGCTTTGGAAAACGCTCCTTCAAGCTGCTGAAAAATCCCTGGTTAACTTTCTCGAAATGGTATTTAAAATCCTCCCAATTAAAGAGTTGCAACCGTTGATGCGCCTCAATTTTCTCCAGCATGACTGTCACTTTTTGCTGCATCGGTGCCGGTAGTGTGGTCCTTATGACAGACAGATTCTTACGTACATAAGAGACAATCTCATTTTTCTGGGCAATCATGATCAGGGAAGAGACCAACTCCCTGTCCTTTCCTGCCATCTCGTCCCTGTACCGCCGCTTAGCCTTCATCTCAAGCATATGCGTATCAGTGATTTCGCGAATATGGCCAAGGGCGCTCTTTAACCGGGTGATATCCCTTACCGAGCAACGCTGCCCAAGGTAAAGCCCTCTCTTGTCAAACACGGCTTTGCTGTTCATTTCACACCAGCGCAGTTGCTTGGTTTTTGTGAGGATCCGGAACTCGACAGACTGACCAATCTGCATAAAGTTGATGGAATCGTGGATACAGTGGCGAACCTTCTGTTCATCTTCCTTGTAGATAAGCTCATAGAACAAACCTGGATTCCTGAAATATTCGTCCGGGGTGTAGCCGGTCAAATCGTTGCTGGATGGCGAGATCCAGACAAAATTGGCTTTGGGATCGATCCACAACTCCCAGTCCTGCGCAAAATCCGCAATCATTTGGTACTTGGTCCGCTCTTCGTCGATTGCCTTCAATTCATTTTCAAGGAAATAATTTTTCTCCTGCAGCTTGGAAACCTGACTTTCCAATGCTTTTATTCGTTCATCCGTTTCTGACTCAAAATAGCTATCCATAATCGTTCATTGCTTGTGCTATACCTAACATCAAATATATAAAAAACATGGATATAATAGGTTACAACTAAAAATTACCTATCGCTATTAATTTCAGACATTAAAAAAGGGAGCACCAAGTACTCCCTTACCTACTTAAAACCCTCAAGGTTTCCAAAAACCTTGAGGGTTTTAACATATTACACCTTATCCGGGACGATAAACGGCGCCCTGTAATTGCGGCTCAGGTATTTATCGGCTTCCGGATCATTGACAAATTTCTCTGTTTTAGGATCAAAAGTCAGTACCCTGCCTGTTCGATAAGCGATGTTACCGAGGTGAGCCAGCGCAGATGAAAGATGCGCGCTCTCAACGGGTGCATTCACCATCTTCGGATCATGTGCCCTAACTGCTTCGATGAAATTTTTGAAGTGGTCACCACCCTCCTTGCCTTTCTTCCCGGGCTCCTTTTTGCTCCCAAGAAAGGTTTCGTAAGTATCATATCCTTTGATCACCATGTATCCCTTATCACCATAAAAGATATTGCCTACCGATGAACCATCCTCTGCATTGGTATACCAGGGACGCACCTCAAACTGGATGATCTTCTTCTCATCCGGATAGTGGTAGACAGACGACAGCACTTCGGGGGTCTCTTTGCAATCGTTGAAAAGAAATTTCCCACCCATGGCAGTAATTTTATTGGGCAAACCTACATTCAATCCCCACATGCAGAGGTCTGTTTCGTGAATTCCCTGATTTCCAACATCACCATTGCCATAATCCCAATGCCAGTGCCAGTTGTAGTGTACGATATTTCTGGTAAAAGGACGTTTTGGGGCGGGACCTGTCCAAATGTCGTAATCCAAACCTTCCGGTACCGGTTCGTTGGGTTTGTTACCAATATCCGGCCTGTTTCTGAATACCAATCCTCTTGCCATGTAAACATTGCCAATGTAACCGTCACGCAAAAGCTTAATTGCTTCGTTGATTGCAACAGAGCTGCGAAGCTGGACACCGTGCTGCACAACACGGTTGTATTTATGAGCAGCCTCTACCATTTTCCGGCCTTCCCAAATATTGTGCGATCCCGGTTTTTCCACATAGACATCTTTCCCTGCCTGACAAGCCCAGATAGTGGCAAGCGTGTGCCAGTGATTGGGTGTGGCAACAGTAACGACATCAATATCCTTGTCGTCGAAAGCCTTGCGCATATCCTGAACGACCTTCACAGTCTTCCCGTATTTGGTCTCAAATTCTTTGGCACGTTGGTTGCCTACAATAAGGTCGGGATCGACAAAAGTTGTGATTTGAACATTAGGCTGTTCCATCAGCCCCTCGATGTGATTTTTGCCCCGTCCGTTCACGCCCAAAACGGCGGCATTGATCCGGTCGTTGGCCCCAAATACCTTGGATGGAATAATCGTTGGAACAGATAGCAGTGCAGTGGCTGCTGCAGATTTTTTAATAAAACTCCTGCGCGAATCCTGGTTGTTGTTTTCCATAAGTCTTATATTAATTGTTAGTGGAAAGATTTCAGTGCAATCGATTGAACTCCCACAAATCTATCTAAAAATATTAAACAGAAAACCCGCCGCGGCGGGTTTTCTGTTTAATATTTTTATTCCTTCATTTTTTCCGAAAATTCCATCAAATAGGCCTTGATAAACCCATCAATATCCCCATCCATCACAGCCTGTACATTGGACGTCTCAAAGTCGGTACGGTTGTCTTTCACCAATTTGTATGGCTGCATCACATACGAACGAATTTGTGAGCCCCACTCGATCTTCATTTTGGTAGCTTCGAGTTTGGTTTGTGCCTCCAGACGCCGCTGCAGCTCCTGGGCATACAACTGCGATTTCAGCAAACGTATGGCGTTCTCCTTGTTCTGCAACTGCGAACGTGACTCGGTATTCTCAATGATGATACCGGAAGGAGCATGTTTCAGCCGCACTCCGGTCTCTACTTTGTTGACATTCTGTCCGCCAGCCCCACCCGAGCGAAAGGTATCCCAGGAGATATCCCCAGGATTGACCTCAATCTCTATGGTGTCATCCACGAGCGGTGAAACAAAAACGGAGGTGAAAGAGGTCTGCCTTTTCCCCTGCGCATTGAATGGAGAGATGCGCACCAGGCGGTGCACGCCATTTTCACTCTTGAGATAACCGTAGGCGAAATCACCCTCTATTTCAAGAGTCACGCTTTTGACGCCAGCATCTTCACCCGCCACGAAACTGGCTTCCCTGACGGTATATTTGTGCTTTTCGGCCCAGCGCAGGTACATTCGCATCAGCATGTCGGCCCAGTCGTTTGATTCCGTTCCTCCTGCTCCGGCATTGATTTTCAGAACGGCACCCAGCCGATCCTCTTCACGCCTGAGCATATTTCTGGTTTCCAGATCTTCTACGGCTGTACGCGCTTCGGCAAAATGCATCTCCACCTCATCTTCAGTGGCTTCACCGGCTTCGCTGAATTCGAAAATAACCTGCAACTCTTCTACCAGATTATCGACTATCCTGAAACTATCTGTCCACTGTTTGATGGTACGAATCAGGCGCATATGGGCTTCCGCCTCTTTGGGATTACTCCAGAAATCCGGATCCTGGGTTTTCAGCTCCTCCTCTTCTACACGGATTAGTTTGCTATCGATGTCAAAGATACCTCCTCAGCGCATCCCGGCGCTCAACAAGCTCTTTGAGTTGTTCCTTCAAAATCATGATTGTTGCTGTTAATATTTATACTGACTACAAAGATATGGATTAATAATGTGGAAATTGGGAAATGTGAAAATGTGCTGAAGCTCATTTTCACATTTCCCAATTTTCACATTCGCTCAATTATCTTCATCGCGATATCACTCTCAAACCCTCTGCTTTGGGCAAATGCCAGCAACTTCCCCCTACGTGTAAAGCCATCGGTTTCCCTGATTGTTTTCGCTTTCGCGGAAAGCAGGTCAAGCAACATTTTGAGGTAGGCATCCTCCGGCAGATTTGACAAAGCCTCTCGAATATATACCTCCTCAATCTGCTTCTGCCTCAAGGCATAGGACAACTTGATCTTTCCCCATTTGTTGAACCTGAACCTGTCGTTGACAAAACTGGTGGCATATCGCCGGTGATCAATGAATTTATCCTTCACCAAACTGGCTATCAATTTCGAGCTCTCCTCTTCCGTTAACTGCCATTCGCGGCACTTCAGCTTCAGATCAAACGCGCATTTTTCAGACTTGCTGCAAAGATCGGTAGCCTTTGCATACGCTTCCCTGTAGGTCAGTGGTTGTTTGAAAATATCCATGTTGCGTCTCTTCGATTCAAAATATCACATTGGTTTCTACTTGTCCCGCTAACAAAAATACCAAATTTCTGTCGCTAACGTCCGAAAAAAGCTAAGTTTGCCCATCATCTGTAATTTGTAATCTTTAATTTTTAATTCGCACTCCATGCACCGATCCGATATCACAGGCATTCTTCTGGCCGGAGGCAAAAGCAGCCGCATGGGAAAAGAGAAAGGTTTGGTTGAGTTCAGGGGTAAACCTCTGGTTCAGTACGGCATCGATCTGCTCAGCACCTTCACCGACCGGATTATTATCAGTTCAGGAAACCCGGGCTACATTCCTTTCGGATATGAGATATTTCCCGATGAGGTTCCGGGTCAGGGTCCTGCCGCCGGACTAGCTGCCGCACTAAAAAAATCCGCAACCCCCTGGAACATCATACTTGCTTGCGACCTCCCCTTTCTGGAAGGGGAATTTATCGAAGAACTACTCAACGCTGCCCTGGGTTATCAGGCTGTTGTCCCGATGCACAACGGTAAAATGGAACCCCTGGCGGCTCTCTACCACAGGAATTTGGGAACGATTTTCAGAGAAGCAATTGCCAATGAAAATCTTGCCTTGCACAAGATCCTTCTTCCCTGCCGGGTCAATTACCTCAGAACTGAACTGATGATTGAGAAATACCCTAATCTCTTTGTAAATCTAAATTCCATGGATCAGATGGATCCCTTTGTTGGCTGAAAACATCTTATCCGCACACCGGGACCGATCTATAATATTATTTTACAGAAAGATAACTGAACAATATCATAATTATTGCCGAATAAAAATTTTTAATTAGATTTGGATTGCATAGCACAATGCCTATCCGTTTTAAAATCGATAATTACCTAATGAAGAGAAACTTGCAGCAGGAATTAAATGACTTACAGGAATCGTACAACTCCTTGAAAACATCCTTCGACAATAATATTCTTGAACACAATCAGGTTGTAAAGGTTAACAAAATAGCCTGTCAACGCCTGGGCTACACGCAGGAGGAACTATTGACAAAAAATTCTGACAATATCGATGCGGAAAGAATGAAACCTATGCTAGCATCACTTATGCAGGATCTTATCATAAAAAAGCACATGATATTTGAAACTGAGCATATTACAAAAGATGGCAAGACAATTCCGGTCGAGATAAGCACAAATGTTGAACAAAAAAATGGCAAATACATTTTCCATTCCATTGCACGTGATATCTCTGAACGGAAAAAAGCTGACATGGAATTAATTAAGTCCAAAGAACTTGCCGAGCAGAGTAACCGGCTCAAAACTGCCTTTCTTGCGAACATGAGCCATGAAATCCGCACCCCTATGAATGGCATTTTGGGATTTGCAGGTCTTCTGAAAGAGCCAAATCTTACCGGAGAAGATCAGCAGAGTTATATCAATCTGATTGAAAGGAGTGGAGCAAGGATGTTAAGCCTCATCAACGATCTGATTAATATTTCCAAAATCGAATCCGGTTTGATGGATCTTAGCTTTACCTTTACCAACCTCAACGACAAAATCGACTTCCTCTATAGGTTTTTCAAAGCGGAAGCCGAACAGATGGGTTTGGAACTTGTGATAGGGAGCAAAATCGACCCAAAAGAGGCCATAGTTTCAACCGATCAGGACAAGCTCTTTTCCATTCTTTCTAATCTGATCAAAAATGCACTCAAATTTACCAAGACCGGCAGTATCAGATTTGGTTGTGAGCTGAAGGGAGATAATTATGAATTCTTCATCAGGGATACTGGAATTGGCATCGCAAAGGATAAGCAAAAAATTATTTTCGATCGTTTCATGCAAGCAGACTCAGGTCTTTCAAGGGGATTTGAAGGTGCCGGCCTGGGACTCTCGATCTCGAAAGCTTATGTTGAAATGCTGGGTGGGGAGATCTGGCTTGAGTCGGAGGAGGGCGTTGGATCTTGCTTCTATTTTTCGCTTCCTGTGGTTAAGAAACCAGCGACAGAAATAGCCTTAAGTGAACCTGCTCCACACTATGCCGACCGCAAAAATCTCAAAAAAACAATTTTAATAGCCGAGGATGATGAGGACTGCATGATCTATCTTTCAATTTTAGTAAGGAACATGGACTGCTGGATATTGCATGCAAAATCGGGAATCCAGGCCGTCGAAATTTGCCACAGCAATCCGAATATAGATTTGGTACTTATGGACATCAAAATGCCTGTCATGGACGGGGTTACAGCTACCAAACTCATCAGGGAATTCTATCCCGATCTGGTTATCATTGCGCAAACTGCTTATGCCCTGGATATTGAAAAAGAAAAGTATGGCGGAATTTTTGACGCATACCTGACAAAGCCCATCAATGCCGGTGAGTTAAGACAAGTTGTTAACCAACTTCTGGCTCCCAACAGTTAATTTATATATGGAAAAGCCGAAATCGTACTGCGAAGCTGTTGAGCATTATGCTCCCTCCAATGTACACCGGATCTATCACGACCAGAAATATGGCTTTCTGATCGAAGATGACAATGAACTGTTTGAACTGCTCATCCTGGAAATCTTCCAGGCCGGTTTGAGCTGGACAACCATCCTCAACAAAAGAACCAATTTTCAAAATGCGTTTCACCAATTCAACATCCCGGTAGTGGCTGCTTACCAGGAAGCTGACAGGCAACGTTTGCTAAATGATCCAGGCATTGTGCGTAACCGGCTGAAGATTGATGCCGCCATTCACAATGCGAACGTCCTTTTGCGGCTGAAAAGTGAATTTGGCTCTTTCAAAAATTGGCTGGACCTGAACCATCCCCGCACAAAAGAGGAATGGGTAAAACTATTCAAGCAAACATTCCGGTTTACAGGCGGGGAGATTGTGAATGAATTCATGATGAGCGCCGGCTATCTGCCTGGAGCTCACATTGAAAGTTGTGCGGTATACAAAGCTGCCATAAAATCCAATCCACCCTGGATTACAATATAATTTATGGCTTCAGAGAATAAAACAGAACAACCAATCCTGGCCTTCAGCTCCCAATCAGAATGGAGAAATTGGCTCGAACAGAATCATGCCCTCTCCAATGGAATCTGGCTACAGTTTTACAAAAAGGGATCGGGCACATCCACGGTAGTTTATGACGAAGCCCTGGATGAAGCGCTATGTTTCGGATGGATCGACGGCCAACTGAAACGGGGCGATGAAAATTTCTACATTCAGCGGTTTACACCCCGCAGGGCACGCAGCATGTGGTCGAAAAGAAATATCGGGATCGTTGCCCGTTTGGAAAAGGAGGGGAAAATGCACCCCGCCGGACAGAAAGCCATCGATGCCGCCAAAGCCGACGGCAGGTGGGACATTGCCTACGATTCGCCGGGCAACATGACCGTCCCTGAGGAGTTACTTCTTGAACTGGCGAAAGTGCCTGAGAGCCTTGCCTTTTTTGAGTCCTTGAACAAAGTCAACAAATTCTCCATCAGCTGGAGAATTCAATCCGCAAAAAACCAGGTTATCAAAGAAAAACGGATGAAGGTGATTCTTGAAATGCTGGCAAAAGGAGAGAAATTGCACCCCTGACCACGTGACTGGGCACCATGATGGATGGATTTTGGAAACAACGGTTAACTTCACCACATCGTGAAATAGACAGCAAAAAAATGGAGCAACAAGCGAAATCCAACAGTGAATTTTTAAGTCAGCTTTCCTTTGAACCCTTAACCAGGGAGAACTGGACAAAGTTTGTGCAGCTATTTGGCCCCAGGGGAGCCTGCGGACATTGTTGGTGCATGTATTACCGGCTAAGCAAGCCGGAATATCATGAAGGCAAGACCGATGATGGAAATAAGGAGGCAATGTATAGCCTTGTCATGGACAATAATCCGACCGGAATTATTGGATTGTATGACGGGATACCGGTAGCCTGGTGCGCCTTTGCCCCCCGTGAACATTTTATAAAGCTGGAAAAATCAAGGGTTCACAAACGAATAGACGATCAGGATGTTTGGTCGATACCCTGTTTTTTTATTGCCAAAGAGTACAGACGACAAGGTATTACAGTCGAATTGCTGAAGGCCGTAATCAGGTATGCCAAAGAGAAAGGGATCAAAATCATTGAAGCCTATCCGACGATTCCCACAAAAGAGACTCTTCCTGACTCCTTTGCATGGATAGGACTTTACAAATCCTTCGAACGGGCTGGTTTTGAAATAGCAGACGAGACTTCGAAAAACAGGCCCATGGTACGTTATTATACAGACAAAGAGTAATTTCAGGAAAATGAAGACAGGAATGGCTCTATTTTCCGATATCGAAAAAATGAAACAGAAAGGTTTTACCGAATAAAAAAAGAGGATGAATAGTAAAAATAAAAATACTATCAACACGTATCAGCAGATTAGGAAACCAATCGTGATAGCTACTGCGCTATTATTTCACTTGTTACTAATTTTCCATTTACTCTTTTCTCCTGTAATCATAGTTTCGGCTTCTTATCAGGGGATCATTAACGCAAGTTTTATAGTATTTATAGCTTTGTTCTTTTTATCACTCTTTTTCGGCAGAGCCTATTGCTCGTGGTTTTGTCCCGGATGTGGTGTACAGGAAATTATGTCTCTATTTGTTAAAATAAAATCGAAGAATTCAAAAGCTTTGTACATTAAATATTTCGTTTTTGCAATTTGGATAGGAGCTATAATCATTGGCTATTTTATAAATGGGTTCCAAAAGATTGATTTGACATATGGAATGACTGATGTTTCTTTTGATAGAAAAATAATACTAACCATTGGCGCTATAGCAATTATTGCTCCATTGACTGCAATTTTCGGACAATTTGCTTCATGTAAATATATTTGTTGGCTAGCTCCATTTATGATCATTGGAACAAAATTCCGGGATTACTTAAAATTACCTGGATTACGACTTAAGTCGGTATCTCAAAATTGTAAAAGCTGCAATGAATGTAACTTCAGATGTCCTATGAACATCGACGTAATGGCGAATGCGAAAAGTAATCACATGTACAATGGGGAATGCATCCTGTGTGGGAACTGCATAGATACCTGCAAACATAAAGTGATTACCTATTCTATGAAAAAAAATAACCTTAAGCACCGAGATATAAAATGACTCAATTGTATTCAGCATTGGCCAATGTGTATCATGAAATGTACCAACACAACTTTGATTATGACAAAGAATACAACTTTTATGATTCCATTTTAAAACAGAATAATTGCAATAAAATTTTAGAAATTGGTTGCGGTTCCGGTATGCTTGCGCGTCGGTTTATTAAAAATGGATATGACTATCTTGGATTGGACTTGTTCAGTGAAATGCTTGAAATCGCCCGAAGGGAAGTTAAAGCAGATCTGTTTGTACAATGTGATATGCGAAACCTATCATTTAACAAGCAATTTGAATCCGTTTTAATAACAGGTCGTTCTATCGCGTACATCATCGATAATAAAGGATTAATTGAGACTTTCACCGGAATTCATAAAGCTCTTAAAGAAAAAGGATTGTTTGTTTTCGGTTTTTTTGAGGCAAACGGTATATTCGATAATTTTAATGATTTCGAACAAAATATTGAACACAAAAACAAACGAATAAGAAGAATAAGCAAACTAAAAAAGAACTTTGCAACCGGTTGGACTTATGACTGGCAAGCAAAGTACATAATAGAGGAGAATGGGAAAATTTCGGAATATGATGATCTGACAACGTTAAGGGCTTTTACAAAAGATGAAATCTTACTGTTTTTAAAACTAACCGATTTCAAAGTTAAAGAGATCATTGATGAAGGAAAAACAATCACTATAATAGCAATGAAGTAGATAGGTAGTTGGATCGTTGACTCTGAATAATTACATTTCCAAGAGACTGTTTAAAATTTGTTTTTTTGTCCCGTTAGGGATATAATGTCGGTAGAATATGGATTAAGATCTAAATTCCGTCCCGTACGGGACGGGATATTTTGAGGTAAATTCTCTTTCTACCGACATTATGTGCCTACGGCACAGTCTTGATCATGTGATTTCTGATGAATAAAATGGGAACAATAAAATTTAAACAGTTTCTAAATCAGTACATGAATATTCAGGGTTGACAAGCCGAAATGGACAATTGACAGGTCGAATTAACAATTTCATTGATTGTATTTGTTTTACGAAACTAAGCACAGGATATTTGTTGCAGCTTTTTACTTATCTTAAAAAGGGTTCTGTTTTTTTAACGGTTGCCCGGCAAGAAGTATCATTTGCATTCTTTAAATTTGAATTGTACAAAAGCTGAGCTTTCAAGTTGAACCCGGGATTAGAAAGTAAAGTGAACTTAAAAACAAAAAACAATGGAAACTTTTATGAATCAAACTACAGGTAATGTGCGCGAAATACTTCGTATGGGAAAGACAACCATTTGGGGCCTTGGACTTCTTTTGGTCGTCTTACTATCGGGTTGCAGTACGCCAACAGTAGCTCAAAAGGTAGCAGTAAGCATAAATGTCAATTTGCCTTCATGGGCTCCCTATTACGACAACGCTAATCTTGTTCGCTATTATTACTTTCCAGATATAGAGTGCTATTACGATGTCATGAACCGGGAGTTTATTTACATGGAAGATGGAGAATGGATGTTTGGCAGGTCGCTACCACCCGTTTACAGATGGTTCGATCTTGACAACTGTTTCATTGTCGCGTTGAATTCCAGAGTATATGAACCATGGAGGCATTTCAACTATTATGTTTCCCATTACCCGCGCTATTATTATCGTACTGTCTACAGGGACCGCTACCGCGATCGTAACCGCCCCTTGCGTGGATTCAACGAAAACGAGCGGGATGTGGTCTACAACCGCCGTTCAGACAGGGAGAACAACTCATTCGAACGCCGAAACGAAGAACGGAGGGAAGATAACAACCGCTTCGAAAACAGGGAAGAAAACATGGTCAGGCGCAATTCCCCGGAGAGAAGGGTTGAACCTTCCCGGTCGGCCCAACCAGTACAGTATTATGGCAAGGATGTTGGACGACCTGTAAGGGTTCAAAGAAACATGAAGAGGGCTGATGATATAAAAATCAGGGAAAACAAAGAGGTAAAACGGGAAAAAGAGGGCCGTCAAAGATAATTGCATATCCCAAAAAGATTTACCCTATGGCAGAGCTGACGAACGGCCCCATCCGATTAAGGGATTTTAGTGACCTGGATCAACTCCGGCTTGCCGAACTCTGCAACAACAGGAAGATCTGGGACAATGTTCGTGATCTTTTGCCCTCGCCCTATACCGAAGAAAATGCACTTGAATTTATCCGCCTCTGTCAGCAGGAGGTGCCGACAACGACCTTTGCCATAGAATACAAAGGAGAAATGGCCGGTTGCATCGGACTGGTGAAACAGACCGATGTTTACCGCCTGGGCGCGGAGTTGGGATATTGGATCGGCGAACCCTACTGGGGATTGGGAATTGCTACCAGGGCGGTTGAATTAATTACGGCTTATGGATTTAACCGGCTGGGACTTATACGAATCTATTCCGGGATATTCGAGTTTAATACCGCATCGCAGCGGGTTCTTGAGAAATCAGGATTCAAACTGGAAGGGGTCTTCGAGAAGTCTGTCATCAAAAACGGCCAGGTCCATAACGAATTCAGATACGCCAAACTAAACCCCAGCCATGAAGATTAATACCAACGCCTGGAACAGGATTCGCTACACCCTTTACACACCGGTTTATGATTCGGTAGCCCGGATTTTTGAACAATCGAGAAAGCGATCAATCGAATCCCTGGAGGTGAAATCCGGAGACAAAGTGCTGATCGTCGGGGCAGGTACCGGACTGGATCTCGAATTCCTGCCGGGAAATTGTGAAATAACTGCCACCGACCTGACCCCCTCCATGGTGGAGCGGATCAAAAAACGGAACCTGCTTTTGAAGCTAAATGTTCAGGCCATGGTGATGGATGGTCAGGCATTGACCTTTGAAGACCGGACATTCGACAAGATCATCCTGCACCTGATCCTGGCCGTCATTCCCGACCCAATGGCCTGTATCAACGAGGCATCCAGGGTACTGAAACCGGGTGGGACCGTGGTCATTTATGATAAATTTGTTCCCAAGGGGAAGAAAGTGTCACTCCGTCGCAGTTTCGTCAACATCTTCTCCAATTTCCTGGTAACAAACCTTTCACGCAACGCCGAAACCATCATCGCCCACTCCGGTCTGACCCTTCTTTCGGATGAACCGGCCGACTGGAAAGGAAACTTCAGGCTAATAAAGTTAAGAAAACCATAATATCACCCAACCATGGAACCGATTTACTGACTGATCCGAATGTTACCCCCACCACAAAATCTTTGTTTGAGCGAATTGGAGAGAAACAGAAGCTTTGGCTGATGCTCTCCGATCATCTTTATCAGCATCATACCGATATCTCCGAAGTATGGAGATTCTACAACGACGGCAAATGCTGGCTTTTCAGGTACATCAAAAAAACCAAAATCGGCAGCGGCATAGGTATCGTCATCAACAACCAAACCGATGTCGAAAATGTGATCAAACTGATGGAGCTGCGAATAAAGATCAAATGAATCAAATCTCACCGCTACCTGTCCCGATTTTTCGGGACAGGGCACAAAGGATATCACAAAGGCTCACAAAATATCTTTGCGTTCCTTCGTGCGGTACTTTGTGACCTTCGTGGTAAAACCCTGTATTTCAAATAATCAGGACTGTTTTCTCTGACTATTCCAAAATATTCCTCATGTAATCGATGCACTTAACCACCTCTTTCACAGGATCTGAATCAGCCGGAATATCGTATTCAAGCTCCACAAATACATCGATCGGCCACTTCTCTTTTTTAATCAAATTAAGGACATCGGCAATCGGTGTTTCGCCCTGACCAAACTGTTTGTTGGCATTTGGGGTGGCATGGTTGGGCCCGGTCTTGTCCTTCATGTGGATCATCGGGATGCGGTCGTGGTATTTGATCAATATTTCATTGGGATGTTTCCCGGTGGCTCCGTAATAGTGACCCACATCCATGTTGAGTCGGTTGGCCGGTGAATAGGAAAGTAGGGTATCAATGTCAAAACCAGGTTCGCCAAATTGACCATGGGTATGGTAAAGGGCAAGGCTGTTGTGCTTTTCGGCAAATTTTCCCAGTCGTTTACAGGCAGCCACACTGGCTTCGTCGGTTATGCCATATGCACCCAGCGCTTTGGTGGCATTGTAGGCATAGTCAATCTCCTCGTCCGACCAGCTGGATGGTACAAACTTGGCAATGTGGATATCGACCCCAGCATCGTTGTACATTTTGCGGATATCGGCATACTTTTGCATGGGCAGCGACAAACGCCACTTGCGTTGCTCCTCCCTTGCAGCATCGGCAGCCTTGGCGCGCTCGGCTTTTTCCTGATCGCTTAACTGTGCTCCGCGGGGGGCGCGTGCTGGTCCGGCAGGTATACCCAGCCCCTCTTCGAGGACACTTCTCATCTCCAATGCATTAACACCGGCCTTCAGCACATACTCCAGAACCTCCTCCAGGCTGTGCGGGATTGAACGATACGAATAGGTGGTGAGGCCTAATTGAACACCATTCACTTTTGAATTGGGCTTTTTACTTCCGCTGGCGAACGAATAACTAAAGGGAACCATTGAAACAGCTGCCGCTGCTGCAGTTGTACCTAAAAACTTACGTCTCGAAATTGTTGGGTTTCTCATGTTCGTTTGGTTAATTGAAAAACAATTTATGATCGAATAAAATTACTCATTTTAATTTGCAATTACAAGATATTTAGACCCATGCAACGAGCATGGGCTTTGCCCGCAAAAAGTGTTGAAAATGCGCTTTGCGAGTTCCATACATAAGATTTGATATTGCTTCAACAAAGACAATCTTTGAAGAAATATTTCTCCTTTTCTCCGCATTTTTGCGGAGATTACTTCTACTATTCACCGCAAAAATGCGGTGAATAGGTCCCCTCGCTGGCGCGAGGAAATCATCATTAAAAAATAATCTTATAGATCAAATCATACACCATCAAACTATCTCCATGAAAATTCATCAGCCAGATCTTAACAAAAAAACCTTTATCAGATGGAAAGTATATTTTGACAGGTCAAGAATGTACATTGGATACATTCAATTCTTCCTGATTGGGATTGTTTTTCTTCAATCCTATAAGGAGAAGCCCTGGGGAGAATTTATTTTTAAATATGCCCTCATTTCGATACCGATTGCCTTCCTCCTGTTCATTCTTCTTTCGTTGGTATTGGGCTATTTTGATTCGAAACTTGGAATTCGGGAGGAAGAACAAAGGAACCTTTCGAAATCAAATCCAATCATGATGGAAATGCTCGGTCAACTCAAGGAACTCAATAAAAAGATAGAGCTATTGGAGAAGGGTACAACCGATAAAAAAGCGATATAAGTAATTGGAAAGAAATAATAAACCATTTTAGTATTCTGAATTCCTTCATTTGACCCCTCTAAATCTCCCCTAGGGGAGACTTCAGATTCGTGTTCAGATCAACATTAGAACACCACTCCCCTCCTTTGGAGGGGTTGGGGGAGGTCAAAATGAGGAAGTAAAAAAGCAAGACATTATTTTGTTCTTACTCCTTAACAAAACCCAGATAAAAACATGAGCGATAAAATTCAACACATCAATCCTGAAGGCCTTTCGAGAAATCCGGCATTCTCTCAAATCATTGTCACACAAGGGAGCGGCAGAACAATTTATATTGGCGGACAAAACGCCGTGAATGCCTATCGGGAAATAATAGGGAAAGACAACATTCAAGCCCAAGCCGAACAGGCTATGCGAAATATTCAGACAGCACTCACCGCTTGTGATGCGACTTTTGAGAATGTGGTAAAACTATCCATCCATATTGTCCAAGGCCAATCTGTTTACGGAGCATTTCAGGCATCGCAGAAATTTATGAGCGGGTTGAAAAACCCGCCGACAATCTCAGTTCTGATTGTTGCTGGTTTGGCCAATCCTGAATTCCTAATCGAAATTGAAGCGATCGCATTTGTTCCGGAATAAAC
>JAVHPO010000123.1:0-4622 GCA_036170635.1 Prolixibacteraceae bacterium
CAGGGAAGGAGAAGTCGAACCAGATTACATCGATCTGTCCATAGTTTGTCAGAAGTTCGCGCACCTGGTTCTTGAGGTATTCGCGGTATTTGGCCATGTCTTTGCCTTTGTTCAGGCGGGCATAGGCAGAGTCCGACTCCTGGCGCTGTGGATGTACCCTGTCGATGGTGTAATCGGGATGGTGCCAGTCGATCAGTGAGTAGTAAAATCCGACTCTCAGCCCTTCAGCCCTCAGCGCTTCGACATATTCCTTGATAACATCCCTTCCAAATTGGGTATTGGTTGTTTTGTAGTCGGTGTATTTGGAATCGAAGTTGCAGAAACCTTCGTGGTGTTTGGCGGTGAGTACCACGTATTTCATGCCGGCCTCTTTGGCCATATGGGCCCACTCTTTTGGATTGAACAGATCGGGATTGTACTCTTCGAAATACTTCTGATACTGCTCATTGGTCATTCTTTCGTAGTTTTTCACCCACTCGTGACGAGCGGGAAGGGCATACAATCCCCAGTGGATAAACATCCCAAAACGGGCATCGGTCCACCAGGCCATCCGCTTGCTTTTTTGTTCAGGGGTCTCTGTTTTGTACTGGGCCTGGGCGATCCCCTGAAACAGTAGGAGGGCGGCAAGTACCAGAATGATCATACTGAATTTTGATTCTTTTCTCATAAATTGAATCGGGTTTAATGGTTGATTGTTGTAAATTATTGAATGAAACGGCTCAAGTTATTCAAGTTGAGCTATCAGCTCCTTGTTGTTAATCAGTTTTTTTTCTTTCAGAAAATTATCCTGATCATGAGAACCAAAGTAACATTTTGCCAGCACATAATGTCTGATTTCCTCAAGATTTTCATTCCCGGGTTTAGAACCTATTTTTTCCATCTTCTTCAGCGCCTTTGCAGGTTTGCCATAATAAACATCGTTCAGAATGGAATAGAACTCGATCTCCATGTTAAGATTTTCGTCTTTGGACAGTTTTTGTGCTTTGGAGAAATAGGTACCGCTGTTATTTAAAAATGAATTCCTTAGATTCTCACTTTTTATATCTTTCCCGAGGTGTTGAAACGCGAGGCCCAGATCATAGTTAATCTTAGGATCTTTTTTCCCGGTTTCAAGTGCGACGGCGCTCTTGTTCAATTCTCCGACCTTATCGGGGATTGTCCTCAGAATGGAAAGATAGGGTTCGGCGCCGCTAAATCCTACATTCTCCCAGATAGCATTACCGGAAGCAGTGGCAATCACCACCTTGGGAATTCCGGTGACACCGTATGTCATTGCAGTAGCACGATCGTTGTCTGTATTGATTTTTACTCCGATAAAATTTTTGGAGATCTCTTTCATCTCAGGACTTTGCCAGAGATTTTGATCCATGGCATTACATGGGCCACACCAACTTGCCCAAAAATCGATCACAATTAATCTGTTCGTTTCAAGGGCAATGGTTTTAGCCTTTTCCAGGTCAATCAACCAATACATTTGCGCCTGCAAATTTCCTGCTAAGAGGAGAATCAACAAAAGGATGTAACTCTTTTTCATAAATAAGGGTTTTAATTAGTGATTACCAAGATAGCTATTTTCACAATCATCAACAATAAACCCGATAAGTCTGAGAAATCTAATTTTTAGCAGGTGTAATTCCCAGTGTAACAATCTCATGAGCTCTGATCTTTACCTGTATGGAGTTTCCTGCTACGATTGGTTTCGCACTGTTTTCCAATGGCAATTCGATCAGGTTCAGCCTTCTGGCATGTTGAATAGCTACCGGAACCTGCAATTTTACCAAGGTCTCCTTTCCTTCCATTTCGGCCAACCTCACCACCAGTTCCTTACCGTCTTCCGCCTGTTTAATCCCTGAGAGCACTATATTTTTTGCATCTACCGAGAAGAAAGAGGCTTCTTCCGGACGTGTTGCATGAGCTCTAACCAGTGCCAAAGAAGGAGGTTCGGCCGCATAAACGGGCACATTGAAATCTTCCCCTTCAGCGAGAACCCCTGATTTCCAGTCTCCTTCGTGTGGGAATAGCGAATAACTGATGTTGAATTTTCCCAGATTGGGATAAATATCTGGTTCACCTCCCGACCGCATCAGGGTGATTCGCAAATCACCTTTTGAGTAGGAGTGTCCGTATTTTGTTTTGTTCAACAACGCGATACCCACCTTTCCATCACTGATATCCACCCATTTCTGGGCGGGAACCTCCTGTGCATCATTGTTGGCCATACTGCCTCCGGTAGCAGACGAATGTTTGAGCCAGTCGGGCGCCGCTTTCCCGTTGAGAATCCCGTCTACAGCCCGCTCTACTATATCGAACGGCACCTGCGAAAAGAACCTGGAGTTATCCATGGAGATGGGAAAAACGGCACGCAACATGGGCGAATCGGTCGAATCGCTACCCGTCTCCAGCCAGTGCACCTCCATGTCGTAATCGATGCGCGGATAAGAGCGGTAAAGCATTGTGCGTTCGATGAAGCGCGACTTTCCCCAGCTCTTGACGGTTTCAACACATGCCCTTACCGGACCTTGCTCCACCACTTTTACGCTGATTACTTTGCTGACCTCCTCTTGCTTGACTATTTTGTTGAGGGTCCAGGATTTCATTCCTCCCTTTTTATCTTCGAGGAACATCTCAAGTTTGTTTAACTGGCCTCCGGCACGAACGAACTCCTTTTGTGAACGTTTGTCAAAAAGGCTTACAATGCCACCGGTTTTCATGTCAAATTTTACCCTGAAGAAATCGGTATCGAAAGTGTTGTCACTTAACTGGATCTGTTGGTTGAAAGTTCCGGGTTTGGTCATATCGACATAGAAAGTCTTGTATCCGCCGGCCGGCATCTCATCCACCACAAACTGCACTTTAGAGGTATATCCGGGAGGAGTCGATTTTGCCCAGACGATTTGAGCGGGATAAATCTTTCCTGCACCATCACGCACTTGAACGGTGGGTACATTTCCCTGGCCTTTATCGACTGGCTTGATATTTTTCGAACCATAATAGTTGCCCCAACTGGCGATTTTTGCAGTAATTGGTTCTTCATGGCAAAAGATGTTCGCCTCGACGAGCTTTTTGCCGCCATACGGCTGAAGGTTGTAGGCAACAATTGGCTGGCCGATCCCAGTTTGGAATTTGACCTCATCGGCCATTTTTCGAAAAGCCTGGTTGCGTAATTCGGTGCTCTTGCGCAGCACTTCGCTGTATCGGGCAACTGCCTCCTTATTGGCTTCGTTGATGGCCGATCCCGGCAGGATATCATGGAATTCGTTGAATGCAACCGTCGTCCATAAATCGTGGAACTCTGCTGCAGGGTATTTCTCCCCATGGAGCCAGCGCAGGGTGTTGAAGAATTCACTTGCAAAGAGGGAATTTTCGCTGTTGCGGTTTCCCTCTTTGATACCCGCCACATTGGTGTAGCAGCCTTCGAAGATAAATTGCATCTCGCCCCTGTGGGTTGGACGCCCTTCCATCTCCCTGGAAGATTTGGTGAAGAAGTCGGATGCGGTAGTAAATTTGACTGCCGGATAACCCGAATCCTTATCGAGTTGGTGCACCATATCGATATTCGCCCTGGTAGGGCCGCCACCATGATCGCCGACCCCGGTAATCTGTAGGATTCTCCGTTTTTCGGGGGAGTATTTCTGTACATCATCCTTCAGCTCCTTTTTGATATTTCCATTGTAACCGTCATTGGCATAGCACAATACCTTTGAGGAGTCGGGGGCTACCCACCAGAAAGTGCCGACATAGGGTTTGCAGCGGTGAAAATAGAAATAGTCGCAACCCGCCAGTTTCAGGATTTGGGGCATTTGTGAGATGTGGCCGAAGTTATCGGGCAACCAGCCAACTTTGGCCATTTTGCCCAATTTGCTTTGGAAATAGCGTTGTCCCAACAGGAATGACCGGCTGATGGCCTCTCCCGAAGAGAGGTTCATGTCCCCTTCGGTCCACATGCCGCCAACCGGTTCCAGCCGACCTTCTTTGACATACTTACGGATCTGAGCCAATAACGGGGGATCGACCATTTCGACAAAGTTGTAGACAGCAGCTTGACTCTGTACCATGGTATAGTCCGGAAACTCTTTCATAAATGCGACCACCTGGCGGAGGTTGTCGTTGCACATTTGCATGGTTTCGGAATAGGTCCAAAGCCAGTTCATGTCCATATGGGCATGCCCAACTACCTGAATTGTGTCTTTTTTCTGGGCGGAGACGTTGGAAAAGACGCTGGTGATAAGCAATGCAATCAACAGCAAACCAATCAATTTTCTCATAATGTGATTTTTAAACTTGGAGCCCTTTGTGTCACCCTTTGCGTACTTTGCGGTTAAATAAAAATATCACCACCAAGGTCTCAAAGGGATTCACAAAGGGTTCACAAAGTAAGTTAAAGGAAATATATAATGCCTCATTTTTTAAAATTTGACCCCTCTAAATCTCCCCTAGGGGAGACTTCAGATTTGTGTTCAAATCAACGACAGAGCACTGCTCCCCTCCTTGGAGGGGTTGGGGGAGGTCAAAATTCTTGGGAAAATAGTATGACATTATATTGTTACTATTACTTAAATGCAGAGTTGAAAATAATATTGAAAGTGAGTTTATTCTTCCAGTAAATTCACCTCTTTGATTTT
>JAVHPO010000124.1:0-4595 GCA_036170635.1 Prolixibacteraceae bacterium
GCTTTTATCAAGAAAAGTTTCGAACTCTTTTTCTTTCAAGGTACTGATATTTAGTACAAGACAAAGTTACAAATTAAAACCAAATCCGGTGATCAATTTTTTTTTGTTTAGTTGATCGTTCCGGTTATAGTGATCAGCTTGCTAACTCAAGGCGAATGCGTTCCTGCAGTTCGTTGAAATAGTTCCCGGAACTGCCCGACTTAAAACGGTCGTCGTTCAGGGGCAAGCCCAGTCCTTACAACCTCATAGTTTGTAAAATTTATCGTCAGCCCATTTTGCCGGGTTGCTTAAGATATATTCCGAAATAGTTTGGTAGGATCGATCGTCGCGGATAATGTGTTCGTAATAATTGCGTTGCCACAATTTACCGTTGAATGGTACCCATCCCAATTGTTTAACGCCATGAATATATTCAACGGTTGTAATTGATTTGAATGCATCCAACATATCGCCAACGGTTTTACCCGTAGGGGCGTGCCCTTGTGGCCGCCCTAAATCATGCGAATGCCCGTTCCCCAATTCATTTTGTATTTCTATATTTTTTTGGGCGACCGTTATGTTTTGGGCGACCACAAGGGTCGCCCCTACCGCTGTGTTCTTAGTTTGTTAGCATTAAGTATCGATTAGAAACGCCTCCTCTGTTAACAATTACTACTTTATATTTTCCAGTCCACTTTGGAACCCAGCTAACGTAACATTTATCTGTATAATCAACATCTTTTGCAATTTCGTTGTCAGTGGAATCAAAAACAAACAAATCCAAATCGGTATCGCTATCTCCTTTTACAGCAATTTCTGCCAATTCATCAGCAATAAAATTTATATAGTAAGTATGCACACTATTTGCCGAAATCAGATCGGTTCTTTCCGCAGGACCACCAACTCTGCCCCTGGTAACTTGATTAGCTTTCTCTACATTAGCAATGGTTGCCAGTAATTTAGCATCACCGTCAGCGTATTTTTTTGCTGCAGTCAAAATACTTGGCAGATCATAACCCTCTTTGCTCTTCTTAGGGGTCTGCTCTTTTGCCGGAGGATCCTGTTTGAAAGATTCATACTTCAGCTCCTGGGTCTTTATACTGCTCATAATTTTTGCAGCCTCCAGCAACGCCGAGGCCGAAAAGGTCTTGTAACCGAATTTAGCCAGTTGATTGGCCAATTGGAGGTTTTCCAGATCTTCTGAAGGCTTGTTTTTACTTGCTGCCTTTTTCTCTTGGGCTTGTGACGCAAATAAAAATACCAATGACAACAGAACAAGAATAGACTTTTTCATAATTGCATCAATTTAATTTAGGGGTTCATAATTTTTTAGGAAGATATTACTGTCAAAACAGGTTGGCAGGTATCAATGGTTCCAAACAGAATGATAAAACTATTTTTGTTAAATGTACAAACTCTGTTTGATTTTTAAAAGGGAAATCCTTGATTACCTGAATTATTTTATTTGTGCAGGTACTTTATGGGCGCAAATAGAGTAACCACCTCAAATATTTTAGAGGCGGTTACCGGTTGGTCGGATCAGATTGGTAGAGCAGGTTTTTAGAATCCTAGTGGATGTTTTGGCACGTAGGTCTTTCCACCATTGCCGTTGATGTAATATTGCCCTCCCCGTGATCCTGTTTGAATTGTCTGTCCGCTTCCGTAATTTCTGGCATCATTTGAATAATCCCTTGCCCTGGAACCAGACTCACCTGTAAAAGGATTGGAGTTGCCTTTGGTGGAGAAATTATCCCAGTTAGTACTGTTGCTCTCAGTTTTGTAATGGGAACTTACGGCAGTACCATCACTTCTTTGATATCCGCTTTGAAGTCTTGTAGCTGAATTCGTTGAGCCAAAGGCTGAGAAACTGCTGATGGTAGTTGTTTTGTTTTCCCTGTAACGCCGATCAGGTGTTCCATCCAAATTGTAATGTTGGGCTTCGGCTACATAGGTGAATGCAAGCAATGCTAAAACTGTAAAAAATGTAACTGGTTTCATTGAGTCTTGATTTAAATGGTTAATTAAATGATGAATTGTAATGCTAATACTCTATTGTTTAATAATATAAGGCGTGTTCAGTTTTGATGTCATGACTATTTCAGGAGCGGATGTACCTGGTTCGTGAACCGGTTTCCGGGGGACTTGAACCGTTCAGCATGTACCTGAAAAAGTAGGATTTGCTTTTCTCATCGTAAAGGAGTTCAATCTTCATTACTGCGCCTCCTTCGAGATCGGCTTTCCATGAAGATTCCGACACAATGACATACTCTTTGTTGTATATTTCTATTTGTGAGTTCTGTGACTTCATGTCATAAGGAATCTGCAGACAAACGGTTGAAAGGCCGGAGGCCTTTTCAAAATAGTAGAAAAATGTCCCGTAGGGCATTGAAGCAGAGATGATTTTGATACCACTATCTGTTACATCCTCCTTAAATGATATTTCGGGATGGGTGGCTTTGATTTCTGAGAAGGTGGATCCCAGATAGGCCTGACCATTGCCCACCAGCGGGAGAAGTGCCATTACCAGTAAATAAAATGTTCTCATTTTGCTTGTTCTGTTTATTTATACCCTTAATGTCAGAACACAAAAAAAGTAATCCGGTTTGGATTACTTTTTTTAAAATATTTTTAAAACATCTTTCTGAATAAGGGGCATTCTTAATTCGGAGTATAAGAATACCAATCAATTAGATCTCTTAATCGTCGGACCAGAACATAAACTGTGGTGCTGGGATTTGCGTCAATTGGTTGCTTGCCTTCTTGATCAGCTATGAGTTTTTCGGCGCGTTTGATTGCTTTTGTCTCATTTCCTAATGCAAGAATGGCGTCAATTACATTGGTCTTCCCGTGTTCGTATACAAATTCTTTGTGTGTTTCAAAAGATTTTATTGCTGTTTCCAATCTTGAATAAATGTCAGCTCTTGGGATTGGGCTGGTTGAGAAAACTTTTACCAAATGAAGCAATAACCACAATTCAAAAACTTCGTTACTGAAAGCGATATTTATATTTTCTTGCTCAGCCAGGGCCCAGGCTGAATTAAAACTGGCCAAAGTAGTTGCATTATCACCTTCGTCATCCTTGTCAAAAACTACCCAAACCTCATCAATCGATTTTCTTGCTTCTATGGATAAAGCTTCTCTTTCAAGAATTGATTGCTCAACGATACCTTTGGGCTTTTTGCCTGTTCCGACCTCCCTCAGATATACCGTATCTTCAGGAAATAGTTTCTTTAGTTGCCTAAAATAATAGGGTTCAGTATTTTTGTCCTCACAGACTATTAGCATGAACATATCGTACCTCCTGGGTCGGAGCGGACGAACATCATCATCTTTGGTTTTAGCAAGTTCTAATTTTCCTTTTTTTGCCATTGAGTGTTGTGCATGAATGATTTAAAATTACCCAAGGCAGGGATTGCTCCGTATCGACCTTCAAAATAACGCTTCTCTTTATCTGTATCTGGCCGCTCCTTTTCTGATTTAAATTCACCATTTTTCTCTCCGAAATAAACAAAGTCAGAAAGCGAGTAAATTTCTGTACTCTCCCATCTGTTTTTTTCTGCGAAACAAATTTGATCCCGCCGTAAGTTGGAATAGCTCAACAAATTGGTGTCATGGGTGGCAAAAATTAATTGGGCATTGTTCGGATTACTCACTTTATTCAGAAACAATTCGATAGTAGTTAGCGTCATAATGGGATGTAAAGCAGCCTCAATCTCATCGATGATCAATACACCGCCGTTTGCCAGAGCCCACAATACTGGACCACTTAATTTAAAAGCCTTTTGAGTTCCCGCTGATTCCCTTTCATTAAAATCCCAGCTGACAAAATTATTAGAAAGAGAGCCATCTGATTTGTATGTTTGATGCAAGGCATTAACCGAAAAGCTTTTAGTTCCCATTAACTGTCTCGATAACTGTACCCTCATATTTTCGTCAAGGTTGTCCGGTAATTGAGATTCTTCAAAATCTTTGGTGGTAACTTCTATGTCGTGCAAACCCAGCCCTATGCTTGAGAGATATTGGCGGATTTTATCTTTGTAACTACCATTGGCCGAAAGTGAAACTGTTTGAACATCATCTTCCGTATTTAACCCATCTATCATGATAAAATACTTGAACCACTGCAGGATGCTTTTGGCCTCCTCGACGTTTAAGATGTCGCAGGTAGAAAGGAACAGTGCATTGGTTCTTGTGGCCTCAATTGCCGCATCAATTATTTTCTTAGATCCATTGAATCCCGGGCCGACATCAATAATTTCGCCTTCTCTGGAAAATAAACTCACTTCCCTCCCTACCGATTTACGAAACAGCCACTCCTTTTTGATCTCGATGGCTGTGAATTCAAGACCATAGCGGTAACGATTTTCATCAATAACGAATGAGATTTCAAAACTAGTTGGTTTGCTCTCCCAACCTTCTCTTAGCAGAAATGGGTCGTAAGGTAAGCTGGTGGTTGAGGAGGTTCTGGCAGAGATATGTATCAGTCGATCCAGGAGGCTCATCGCTCTTAGTATATTTGATTTCCCTCCTCCATTTGGACCATAAAAAGCAATGGCATTTAATGCCTGGTACCGGCCTTTGCTCAGAATATTCGCCAGATGGTCCTTTTGTTTTGG
>JAVHPO010000125.1:0-5715 GCA_036170635.1 Prolixibacteraceae bacterium
TGCCAATTCATTGATAAGCAAGAATTCAGATCGGATTAGTTGCAAGTTGGGTTAATGGCTCCCGCCTTGGAAAAGAGTTTTCTGCCAATGCGTTTAATGATCAATTTGGAGGGGGGCAGCATGGAGTTGCGGATTTGCAGAAAATGGTGAAGCCGGACGATACCTCCCAAATTGAAAAAACAACGGCTTCAGATATTGGCGATGTGATGAGTGGTCTGTTTGCTTTTCTGTCTCCTGAAGTTACAGGTAATACCGATGACAATTACCGTCAGTTGAAGAAGTTACGAAAGAAGAAACGGCGGTATGGCAGGCAGGATGGAAGTCTTACTTAGTCCCTGATCTTATCCATTGCTGTTTGAATGGTACTGCTTGTTTCCTTGGTAATACCATATTCATTGGCAATTGTGTTCCACTGGTTTATAGCCTCCTGAACCTCTTCGATAATGGAGCCCGGATTTTTCAACCCAAAATGTGTGGACAGTTTCATAAGCTCTTTTCGTCCCGGATTTTTACTTTCCCCCCCTATCATGGTACTGTGAAACCCGTAGCCGGAATATGAAAAGGTCAGGTCGTAGGCCGGGGCAAACTGCCATTCCCCTTTGGCATTCATCAGAAAGGAGAAGTTCTTGCTGTGATCGTCCCGGTTATGCGAATACACATTGAATGCTGCCAGCCTGAAAACTTTTTCATAAGCTTTCACGTGTTTTTCCAGCCGGAAAGCGCAATCCATCAAATGCCCGTAATCCATCGTACTCATCCTGAAGTTGTCATGCATAAGGCCGGACGCGGTGTGTGTATGCAGACGTTTATCAGCTATCCGGTCAAACCGCTTTGTTCCAAAATATACCTGTCCTGATTTTCCTTTAAAAAGGCGGCATTCGCTCATTTCGATGCCTGCCAACAGCGCCATTTTGTGATAGGCAAATTCAATATTTGCAATCTCCCTGTTATCAGATGATGACGGGAATTTGATGATCCATTCTTCATAACCTTCAGGGATGTTGTCCACACCGTGTACCAAATCGTCGGTAAGCGGGTTGTATGCGGCAAGAATCTTTGGCCTGGCACCACCGGATGATCCTCCCAGGATAAATAATTCTTCGATGATCTCAGAACTGGTCCCCTGGAGTACGTGGTTCATTTCAGCGGCAAGGATGTCCAGTTCAGGAACAAGGTCTGCTGTCTTTTCAGGTTCAATTTCCGGTGTGTACACAAGGGCTCCCATTCCCCGGATGCCGACATAAGCCAACCGGTCCAAAGGTGTTATGCTTGCAATTTCAATCCCTTTGGCAGATAAGGAGCGATCCAGTAACAGCCTGCCCCAGCCGTCAGGCAAGGAGTCGTTGAACACTCCGAACAATCCGTCGAAAGGTTGTTTCCCTGCACTTGCTATTTCCCCTGAAAAGGGGAGTTTTATGGGCGAAAGATTAAGCCCGGTCTTAAGAAAGTCAGAATTGTACCTGAAATAGATCTTTTGGTCGGAAAGCACCAGTTCCCCAACTTCAAACCTGTTCCCTTCGAGAAGCAGTGATACGAATAATTTATTGATACCGGCCATTGGTAATTGCTTATTCTGTAAATAGTTTTTTAACCTCATCAAGGTTTTCTTTTACAAGCAGGAGGTTGTCAAATTCATTCAACCGTCCTAAAAGGTGCGTCAGTTTCAGCAGCGAATCCAACGATATTTTACCGGTGACCTCAAAACGCTTTAAACTGCCAAGGGAAACGCCCGAACGTTCGGCCATTTCTTCCTGCGACATTTTTAGCTGTTTTCGCAGGATGCGGTGTCTTTCAGCCAGGGCTTTACTTACCTCCGGCGGTGTTGGTTCTAATGAATACATCAGGTATGGTTAATATATTATCCAAATATAATTAAAAATGACGAAAATAACTAATATATTATCTATTAATATTTTCCTGTTTGTTTTTAGGCTGATTTCTATATTTTGTCTGAATCCCTTTATTCCCCGGCACATTTATCTTTAAACATTCACGGCCACAAGTGTCCACCTCAATGCCAGAAGCTGCCAGATCACTGTAAATCCCCAACTGCACCTGATCATCTTCTACTTTCGCATCCCAAACAGTTAAGACAAGATCATTATGCAACAGGAAGACGATTTAAGAGGTTTGGCAAAGGTTATGGAGTTTATGCGGGCCATCAGCATTTTACTGGTGATTATCCATATTTACTGGTTTTGTTACCGGTCAGTTCATGAGTTGAATATGAATATTAGCGTGGTCGATAAAATTCTTTTGAATTTCAACCGGACCACGGGACTGTTTACCTCCATCCTTTGGACAAAACTGTTTTCAATAGTTTTCCTTGCACTTTCGTGCCTGGGTACAAAAGGCATCAAAGAAGAAAAGATTACCTGGGGAAAAATTTATGCGTTCTTAACCATTGGGTTTATCCTCTTTTTTATGAACGGATGGCTACCTGATCTGTCTTTGCCTGCAACAGTTTGTACTGCGTTTTATATCCTGACGATAAGTGTGGGCTACCTTTGCCTGTTGACCGCAGGTATATGGATGTCGCGCCTGTTGAAGAACAACCTGATGGAGGATGTTTTCAATACAGAAAATGAATCGTTCATGCAGGAAACCCGGTTAATCGAAAATGAGTATTCGGTCAACCTGCCAACCCGTTTCTATTACCGCAAGAAATGGAACAATGGATGGGTCAATGTAGTAAACCCCTTTCGTGCATCCATTGTACTGGGCACACCAGGTTCCGGTAAGAGTTACGCGGTGGTAAACCAGTTCATCAAACAGCAGATCGAAAAAGGCTTTTCCCTATATATTTACGATTTTAAATTCCCGGATTTATCAACTATTGCTTATAACCACCTGCTGAACCATCGTAAAGGCTATAAAAAGGTGCCGAAATTCTATGTCATCAATTTTGACGACCCTTCACGTTCACACAGGTGTAACCCGATCAACCCGTCGTTTATGAGTGATATATCGGATGCTTACGAAAGCGCCTACACCATCATGCTCAACCTGAACAAAACATGGGTACAGAAACAGGGCGACTTCTTTGTGGAATCCCCGATTATCCTGTTTGCTGCCATTATCTGGTACCTGCGAATTTACAAAGACGGTCGGTATTGCACGTTCCCTCATGCCATCGAATTTTTAAATAAAAGATATGAGGATATTTTCCCAATTTTGACTTCGTACCCTGAACTTGAAAACTACCTATCGCCTTTTATGGATGCCTGGTTGAGTGGGGCGCAAGACCAGTTGCAGGGGCAGATTGCAAGTGCCAAAATCCCGTTATCCCGGATGATAAGCCCGCAATTGTATTGGGTAATGAGCGGTGATGAGTTTACCCTTGATATTAATAATCCCGACGACCCGAAAGTGTTGGTGGTAGGCAATAATCCTGACCGACAGAATATTTACGGAGCTGCATTAGGTCTGTACAATTCGCGAATTGTGAAACTGATAAATAAAAAAGGGCAGTTAAAGAGTAGCATTATCATCGATGAGCTGCCGACGATTTACTTCAAAGGTTTGGACAACCTGATCGCTACCGCCCGGAGCAATAAAGTTGCCGTATTGTTGGGTTTTCAGGATTTCTCGCAGCTTAAACGGGACTATGGAGACAAAGAGGCTGCCGTGGTGATGAACACCGTTGGGAATATTTTCAGTGGTCAGGTCGTTGGTGAAACAGCCAAAACATTAAGTGAGCGTTTCGGAAAAATTTTGCAAAAACGCCAGTCGATGACCATTAACCAGCGTGAAAAATCAGCATCCATAAGTACCCAAATGGATTCGTTGATCCCACCAAGCAAAATATCAAACCTTACACAGGGTATGTTCGTAGGTGCTGTGGCCGACAATTTTGATGAACGTATCGAACAGAAGATTTTTCATGCCGAAATGGTGGTCGACAATGCAAAGGTTGATGCTGAAATTAAAGCCTACCAGGAGATTCCGGTAATTACCAGCTTTATTGACGGGCAGGGCAATGACCGCATGAAGGAAATGATACAGGAGAATTATAATCGGATAAAGTCTGAAACAAAACAAATTGTTAGTGAAGAACTGGAACGAATAAAGAACGACCCCGAGCTGGCACACCTGTTGCAACAACAAGAGTAAGTACAGCTTTATCAGCCTTATTCCAGATAAGTTTTCATTGATTAAAATCAAAACGGTATTGACAATTCTTCGGATTCGACAGGTTTAATCCTAATTATTTCTCCTTTCGGTGCATGACATCTTTGTTGTCGTCCCGTTCCATTTTGTTTTCAAGGGAACTTTTCAGTTCGTCAAGGAACAGAGTCCGGCTGTTGGCCCGGATACGCATCACACCGTAAGTTGAGAAGAAATTGCCCGGTTTCATGTCAAACAGATTGAAAAAAAAATTTACCATTGCGGTAATGGATACCTCTCCGTTATTGATCGCATGTCGTTCGTGCAGGGCCATGGCCATTTCCAAAAGGCCTATTCCATCTGCTGTCCATTGCAGTGAAAAGTCGGTTTTTGCCTTTTCTGACATATGGGATTTGGGATCGGTTTGATGAACCCGCAACCATTCGATAGAGCTTTCAACAGCCAAAACAGCTTTGAACAAATAGTGTCCGACGGGTACTTTTTTTTTCACACCCCTTGCCTTATACTCCTCTTTTAATGCCATCAGTTCCACATGCGTATAATTAAGGGTGAAAAATGCCGGGATGTCTCTCGTTACATTGGTACAGACATGTACCAACTGAGACATGAATTTTTTATATGCCGGTGACAATGCCTCTATTGTCGACGTGTCATTTTTCTTCAAGATCATACAGAAAAACGGCGTTCTGGTTAATGATTCCATGGGCTCTCATTTTAATTAGAATGTTTTTATAAATGGTAAAAAAGGTAAATACAACAACGCTTAACAATTGAATTATATTTCAAAATGAACAAAATATTTTTAAGTGTAAAATAACCACAAAGGTAATAGGCCCTGAATTAAGATTATGTAAAATAAAATATAAAGTTTCTTAAAAAATAGTACCCCAAACAGTATTTAAATGCAATTGTACTTTCAGCTTCCGAGAAAGTTTTCCTGAAAATACGTTTTGGTGCCACAAGCTGTCAGGTTAGTGCCTTAAATAGCCAACGCCTTGAAATCCTATAAATTACCTTTTCGTTATTCCTATTTTCATCCCTGCATTAATAGTGATGCAAGAATCCTTAAAACATTTGAAATATGGATGAAAAGTTAAGCGACAGCAAAAAACGAGTGCTGCTTACAACCGATGCCGCCAATCCACAGGCATTAAAAGCCGTTACCGGACTGGATCAAAACGGCAACCCACGGACGGTCAACCCTGACGGAGCAAACATGGCCGATTTTCTGGCCATTGACAAAAATGGCAATGCACTTGAAAACTTTTTCAAAAAGTTCCTTGAACAGACTAAAAACCCTGCGCACACGGGATTTTTCCTGATGACGCAAGACGTACTGGGTAAGATCATTGAGATGCAACCCGTTAATGCAAAAACGTTGGAACCTTACCGTATCGACCCGCAACAGTTCCTTGACCAGCGGCAAGAGCAAAAACAAGGACAGGCACAGGAACCTGGAGGTGCAGCGTCCGGACAGAAGAACGATTTTCAGCCCATCGATGAAAACAAAATCAACTGGTCTCAGGCTGCAACCATGGGTATCAACAGGCAGTTATTGGAAGATACAGGTCAGCTTAAAGCCATGCT
>JAVHPO010000125.1:5815-18965 GCA_036170635.1 Prolixibacteraceae bacterium
GAAGGGATGATCACTAAAAAGAGCCAGGACACGGATAATCCTAAAAAGTTCGATGCCTACATCCAGTTTAACGCGGCTAAAGGCAGCTTCGATTTCAGTTACGGAGGATTAGACCAAAACCGCAACCTTCAGGAGAACAAACAGCAGCAGTCCCATGAAAACGAACCAAACAATGTCCGAATTCCACAAAAACTGTTGGGCGTGGAACTTACACCCAAACAACAGGAAGACCTGCGGGAAGATAAAACTATTTACATCAAAGGAATGCTGAAAGACGGACAGGGCCAGCCGTTCAATGCCTACGTGAAGATAAACCAGGGGGAAGGTAAACTCGACTTCTACAAGTTTAATCCTGAGAAGGCAAAAAAACAGGGTGCCGAAATTACTCCCGCCAGTGAAAGCCAGACACAGGTTGCAGTCAATTCTGAAGGCAAAACCAACGAAGCAACCAAAAAGGTAAATGAACCCCTGAAACAGGGGCAAAGCCAACCGATTGGAGCTCAACACAAGCAAATCCATAAAAGCAAAGACATGAAAATGTAGCTTTTATGGATTTGATAAGGGGATTCAGACAGTATCCGGTTTTCAACTAAAAATCGGCACATAGCGAAAACCCCAATAAATAAAGTTGTTATTTTTTGCCACTGAAAGTTCCTGTAACAGAAAATTGTTTGAACACAATTGGATGATGAATTTTTAGTGGCGGCGCCTGGGTGGGATACCCGGGCGCCATTTTTTACTTAACCGCTAAAAATTTATAATTATGTCCCAGGAACTTTCTTATTTCAGGTTGTCCCTTTTATCTTACCTCAGGGACAGCCATCCCCATTTAGCTAACAATAACGCTTTTATTGCTGCCCGGGGCGATGCCGCCGCCGAAGCCTATAGTACAGCTGTTAAAAACGGGCAAACCCATGATCAGGCAGGCGAAATTGCTAACGAAGTCCTTTATGCGGGCTTGCTGTTTTCCCCATACCGCACTATTGTCCGAATCCTTTGGAACGAATTTGAGAAAGAAGTCACTCCCATGCTCTCTGAAGGGGTGGCTATCGAATTGTTGCCGAAGCTGGTCAGCGTCTTTAACAAATACGACCTGTCCGACGGTTTTGATACCACTGAGGAATACGACCAGTTTTACACTGAACTGACGGGCGCCATTCAAATCCTTCTCGAAGATGGCATTTAACAAGCGTACGCATCTGCGCGGCAACATTGATGCGATAAAAACCATATTCCTTTTGGAAAAGGAGAACCGTACAGCCACCCCGGAAGAACGGGCCGTACTGGAAAATTATTCGGGATTCGGCGGTATCAAAGCGGTACTGAACCCTGTCGGTCATCCTGGCGATGAACGCTACTGGACCAAAAGTGACCTTGACCTTTTTGGGTTAGTTACTGAACTGCACGAAGTATTGCGAGAAGGCGCCGGTGATGAAACGCAGTACAAACGCTACGTCAGTTCGCTGAAAAATTCCATTCTCACTGCTTTTTACACGCCAACGGAAGTCGTTAATGTACCGGTGGAAACCCTTCACAAACGAGGCATTGCACCCATGCGCCTGTTGGACCGTTCAGCGGGAATGGGCGCTTTTGCATCCGCCTTCAGACAACAATTCCCAGACTGTGAAAATACCTGCTTTGAAAAAGATTTATTGACAGGTAAAATCCTCTCAAAACTCTGTCCAAAGGATAACGTTCGGACTGAAGGTTTTGAAAACATTGAAAGCCGTTATGCCAACCATTACGATATAGCGACCTCGAACATTCCCTTTGGCGATGTGGCTGTATATGATCCTGTCTTCGCCACCCATAACGATCCGGCACGGCGTATGGCCGCACGATCCGTCCACAATTATTTCTTTCTCAAATCAGTCGATATGGTATGCGAAGGTGGTATCGTGGCGTTTATCACTTCACAGGGCGTACTCAATGCCGAAAAGTACCGTCCTGTACGCCACTGGTTGATGGAACATTGCCAGCCGGTTTCCGCCGTCCGCCTGCCCAATAACCTTTTTACCGACCATGCCGGAACTGAAGTGGGCAGCGACCTTGTTATCCTGCAACGCAAGGCCAGTGGAACCAACCTGACGCAACGCCAGCACGACTTTATCGAGTCCCGCCGTCTGTCCAACGGCATTCAGGTAAACAACCTTTTCCAGACTTTCGACCGCGTAGTGCATACATCCTCGAAAGTCGATACCGACCCTTATGGCAAGCCCGCATTGGTATTCCTGCACGATGGCGGTGTGAGCGGCATCGCTGCCGGGTTAAAAGGCATGTTGCGCGAAGATTTTTTACAACATCTTGACTTGGAACGCTACCTTTACCATGCACCTCAAATACAGGAGCAGTCCGGGCAAACTGTTTCGCAACCGGGGTCAGCTTTGGGAGCAGCCCCTAAAATGAACACGATTCCGGCTCCTGAAACCGGTTCGCCCCGACCATCTGTTTCTTTTAATGAGTTTACCGGCTCCCTGTTTGGAAATGAGGAAATATCAAAAGCAACGGTCAGGACACCGACTTCGGAGGTTTCCGGTAAAGAAACGCCGCTCTCTGTTTCCCAGCAGCCGCTTATCTCCCTGTATGACCTTTTCGGTCTTCCCGAAACAGAACGTTCCCAAGTTAAAAAGCCGCGTACGCACAGCAAACAGGCAAAACCCGTTGAACAGGCGTCCCTTGATTGGCGCGAGCTTTTACAGATCATCAATGCCTCTTCCCCACTGCCTGAAACTCTCGCGGATAAAGAAGCCCGGATAAAACGAGAAGAAGAAAAGCGGCAGGAACATCTTAAACCTGTTCCTTTTACTGCCGAACGCTTGAAACATTACCGGGAAGGTTCATTGGTATCCGACGGTGACAACCGGATTGGTTACCTGCGAAACCTGGGTGGTTTACAGCCTATGTTTCACCCGCTGGAGCTTCCCCTTTTCCAAAAACAACGGGCTTCGCTATACATTGAGATGCGGGACACATATCATCACCTCTATGTCAACGAGGCTGAACGTCTGCGGGCCAATCCTTCGCTTCGGAGTATGCTCAACCGCCTGTTTGATGATTTCACCAAACGCTTTGGCAACCTGAATGACGCCAAAAACCTCGGTCTGATTAAAATGGATGCCGGCGGGCGCGAAATCCTTTCCCTTGAACGATATATAGATGGGCAGTCGGTTAAAGCCGATATTTTCAACCGTCCCGTAGCTTTTAATCCTGATGAGATAACCCACGCCGAAAATGCCCGCGAAGCCCTGACTGCTTCACTGAATAAACATGCGGGCGTAAATCTCGGTTACATGGCTTCCCTTACCGGAAATAAACAGAACGAGATACTGGAAGAACTTAAAGGGGCCGTGTATTTCAATCCGCTGGTAGGCGTCTATGAGGTGGCTGATAAATTCATTGCAGGTAACGTAATAGATAAAGCCGGACAGGTGGAACACTTTTTGGAAAGTAATCCCGGGCATGAAGCTGCCGGCGCTTCGCTCAAAGCCCTGCGGGAAGCTACACCCAAGCCGATTGCTTTCGACGATCTTGACGTCAACTTCGGCGAGCGTTGGATACCAACAGGTATTTATGAAAAATACGCCTCGTGGCTTTTTGAAACAGGCGTCAACATTCACTTTGCACAAAGTAGCGACGAGTATAGTGTCACGGCTTTCAGGAGTAACGCCAAGATCTCTGACCAATATGCGGTCAAATCGCAAAGCCGCACTTTCGACGGCTTGGCGTTGATCAAAAACGCCTTGCACAATACTTCGCCCGATATCACGAAAAAGATCATAGTGGACGGCGAAGAAGTTAAAGTGCGTGATGGCGATGCTATCCAATTGGCCAATTCGAAAATCGACGAGATGCGTAAGGGGTTCTCGGATTGGTTGCGCGAGCAATCGCCGGAGTTTAAAGACCGGCTGGCCGGGCTTTATAACCACACGTTTAACTGCTTTGTACGACCGGCTTACGATGGTTCGCACCAGACTTTTCCCGGACTGGATTTGAAAGGTTTAGGTATTGACGACCTTTACAAAAGCCAGAAAGATGCCGTATGGATGCAGAAACTGAACGGAGGAGGTATTTGCGACCATGAAGTGGGCGGAGGGAAAACGCTGATCATGTGTTGTGCCGCCATGGAAATGAAACGGCTGGGATTGGTAAACAAGCCGATGATAACAGGATTAAAAGCCAATATTCACGAAATAGCGCAGACCTTTTGTACGGCTTATCCCAATGCCCGCGTTTTGTATCCAGGCAAGGAAGATTTCACACCGGTCAACCGGATGAAAATCTTCAACGAGATAAAGAACAACAACTGGGATGCTGTTATCCTTACGCATGAACAATTCGGGATGATCCCGCAGTCTCCCGATATACAACGCGACATTTTACAAAAAGAACTGGATAGTGTTGAAGAAAACCTGGAAGTATTGCGCGGGCAGGGAAAAGAAGTTTCGCGGGCCATGCTAAAAGGTTGCCTTAAAAGGCAACAAAACCTGGAGGCCAAACTAAAAAACATTGCCTACCAGATTGAAACCCGGAAGGACGATACTGTGGATTTTCGTTTGATGGGTATCGATCATTTGTTTGTCGATGAAAGTCACAAATTTAAAAATCTGACCTTTACCACCCGGCACGACAGGGTGGCAGGACTGGGTAATGCCGATGGTTCGCAACGGGCGCTGAATATGCTGTTTGCCCTGCGTACCATACAGAAGCGCACGAGTAAAGATTTAGGAGCGACTTTCCTGTCGGGTACGACCATTTCCAATTCACTTACCGAATTGTACCTGTTGTTCAAATACCTGCGCCCGAACGAACTGGAACGGCAGGGGATTACCACATTTGATGCCTGGGCGGCGATATTCGCAAAAAAGAGTATTGACTACGAATTTTCGGTAACCAACGAAATTGTACAGAAAGAGCGGTTCCGGTATTTTATCAAAGTTCCGGAACTGGCAGCTTTTTATGCTGAAATAACAGATTTTCGCACGGCCGCAAACATCGGTATTGACCGCCCGGAGAAAAACGAAATACTGCACAATATTCCGCACACACCCGACCAGCAGGAGTTTATTGAACGGCTGGTTGCCTTTGCCAGAAACGGAGATGCTACGCTTTTATTCAGGGAACCGCTTTCTGACAATGAAAAGACAGCCAAGATGCTCATTGCAACCGATTATGCGCGGAAAATGTCGCTGGATATGCGCATGATTGCACCCGAGCGGTACGGAGATCACATCGACAACAAGGCCAGCCATGTCGCCCGCCGGATAACGGATTATTACCGGGATTTCGACAGGCACAAGGGCACGCAGTTTGTCTTTTCCGACCTCGGAACGTACCGTCCCGGTCATTGGAATGTGTACAGCGAAATAAAACGTAAGTTGGTTGAAGACCACGGTATTCCGGCACACGAGGTGCGTTTTATACAGGAAGCCAAAACTGAAAACGCCCGTAAAACGATGATTGCCGGGATGAATGATGGGAAAATACGTGTACTGTTTGGAAGTACCGAAATGCTTGGAACCGGCATTAATGCCCAGAAACGGTGTGTTGCTATTCATCACCTCGATTGCCCATGGCGACCGTCCGACCTGGAACAGCGCGATGGTCGCGGTATTCGGAAAGGTAACGAGGTTGCCAAACTCTATGCAAACAACAAAGTCGATGTTATCCTGTATGCGGTCGAAAAATCGCTCGATGCCTACAAATTTGGGTTACTGCATAACAAGCAACTCTTTATCCGGCAACTCAAAACCAATTCGCTTGGTTGTCGCACCATCGACGAAGGCAGCTTGGACGAAAAAGGGGGCATGAACTTTTCCGAGTATGTGGCTATCCTTTCAGGTAATACCGAATTGTTGGAGAAAGCCCGTCTGGAAAAGAAAATCGCCGCGTTGGAAAGCGAACGGCAGGCTTTTGCAAGGGGTAAATCGTCCTCCCGCTACAAATTGGAAAACATCTTGCAGAGCGCAGAAAAGAACAATGACCTGATTGCCCGTATTTCCAAAGATATAGAAGCCTTTAATGCCAGGGTACAAACAGTGCCTGATGGAACAAGGCTTAATCCTGTTCATCTGGATGGCTTGCAGGGAAGTAACCAGAAGGAAGTAGGTCTCAGGCTGAACGAGATAAGCGCCAATGCCCGCACGCACGGGGCGCACGAACCGATTGGTACATTATACGGCTTCACGCTTTTGGTAAAGACGGAAACCACACTGAAAGAAGGTTTTGATATAGTTCAAAACCGCTTCTTTGTTAAGGGCGCGGGTGAAATCCTGTACAATTACAACAACGGGCTGATGGCTGCCGACCCTAAGGTTGCCGCGCAGAACTTTATCCATGCTTTGGATAGTATGCCCCGCCTGATGGAGAAGTACCAGGCGGAGAACGAGAGGATATCGAAAGATGTTCCGGTGCTGAAAGAGGTAGTTGAAGAGGTGTGGCGAAAGGAAGATGAGCTAAAAGGATTGAAAACCGAATTGAATAATCTCGAACGACAGATTAAACTCTCGCTGAAACCTATCGAACAAACGGAAGGCAAATCATCGGAGATTGAGTCTAACAATCAACAGCAACCAGCTCCCTTAAAACTCATCCAATCGAAACAAACGGTCAAATAATTTCTGAATGATCCAATATCTCTCGACCTGAAACAACTGAAAGAAGAGGCCCGGCTCAATATGCTCTGCCCGATAATTTAACTGTAACGGCGAGCCAGATTTCCTATTCTGATCTACACGGCAGACTGGATAGAGCATGGGCGAAACTCTGCCTTCACCCTGGGAAGCAGTAAGTCCACGCTGTTCGAAACATCCAGGCTTCAGCTCCGAATTCTGAAGGGCCGGTACCCGGAGGTAGATAAATACTTCGATCTATCCCTTCTTACCATCATCCAGATAGAAGACCTGCTCAAGTTTTATTCCATCAGAAATCTGAATGTGCTCTATTCCCAACATCATCATCAGAAGCAATTTTATTGATGATTCGTTTATGAAACTTCAGAAGAAATGTAGGGGTGTATTAATTAAATATTTGTTCGAACAATGTTAAAAGATCACTCTTAACTGTTTCATAATCTATAAATAGCATTGGTGGAAGCTGATGGGCAAGACTGCTTTTCCAGGCAGCTTTCAGGCTCTTATCGTTTGATGAGTTGATCAACTGATTAATACCTGTGAATGATAAGCCTTTGAATTGCATCTTGCGGTGGAATGCATCAACAACCAGTGAATAATTGATATCAGGATGGTTACGGGAAAGGTACCAAATGTCGAAGAAATCGCGGGGAGCAGTGTAGGATCGTTGTATAAGTGCACGAATCTTCTCCGAAAGAACTTCTTCGATGGAATAACAAGGTATAAGATTGGGATCTATGGCTATTTGATCAGAATAGCCGTGATGTAAGATTTTCAAGACCGGCGGAAAAATCAATGTTTCGTAAAGTATGATTTCAATTTTAATACTGGTGAGCCAACGATCGGGAGACGGGGGATTCTCACTGCGGGAATGATCGGCGCCCCAGAATTTAACGATGGCTGCATACCCAGTTAATTTATCATTGAATTTTAATTGCTTAAGTGAAGAGATGTGGGTAAGAAGTCCGGCATTACTTTTCACATGAAGACAGATTGATTCCAAATGTTTCCGGGTTAACTGAAACGTGGATGATCGGCTGGTGAAGTCCAAATCCTCGGAGAATCGATATTCTGGAAACCAGCATTTACGTAGGCAAGTTCCTCCCTTGAAAACCAATATATCTCTGAGCGTTTGGTCGGAATAAATAGCTGCCAGGAAGTGGCCCAAAGCCCAATCTTTATCAATGGTGCTTTTCGGGATTTTCTGTGCTTCGGCTTTTGTGAAAATCTCTTTTTGTAAGATCATTATAATGAGACGTTACTGGCAGTTAATATTTGAGGGATGGTCATATTCAGGCGTAATTTCCATGTTCCTAATGGTTCTCCAACCCGTTCGCCCATTGGATCAAATGCATCATAGGAAGTATTAATTTCAGATTTTGAATAGCGTATAAATGACTTCAACCCTTTTTTCTCTGTAAGTTCGGCAAGGAAGCCCATTCGCTTTAACGCCGCCTTGTTGTGAACGGCTTTACTGTATTCTATTAGCTTCTCAGCGGAAAGATTTGCTGAGGCAAAAGCAGAAAGAAGCTCTTCGAGTCCACCGGAATAGGCAGGTAAATCGAAACAATCAACAATTGTTTTTTCTATATCTGTGATGCGAAAAGCGTTGTTGCCGTAGCCTTCGGTTGAAATCCCTGTCATTTTGCCGGAAGGTATCTGGATGAAATTATAGGAAGTACCCAATACATTCTTTTTCTGCTTATTATGGGTCGTCTGAATAAAAATACTATTTGGGAATCTGGTTGTAAGTCCGTGACTGTTTAAAGCGGACCAATAAGCAACAGCACCATCTTTTGCCAAAAAACAGCCAATCACGTTTTCGTTACGAAAGTTTGAACGGCAGTATTTACCCCGTTCTATACGAGTCAGAAAGCTTTTGGAAGCGAGGTTCTCAAGGATTGAATTAATGTTGGGAAACTTTTCATTAATCAACGATTCGATCTCAGCAAGATTGAAAATCTGTATTTCAAAATCATCAAGCAACCTGATAAATCGTTGCTGTTCTTCTGAAATATTATGCGATTGATAAATTCTTGACATTGTTTTTTGTTTAAGAATAAGGGGTAATTATTGCCCCTTATATTGAGACGAAAAGCAATACAAATATATGGATATTTTGGTTTAAAACAAAACCTGTGAATTTTTATTTTTTAGAATCATCGTCATTGTAAAAATCATCACTCGTATCCTTTTTCTCTCTTATTTTCTGGCTGTAATTAGCTCCCGAATTAATTTCTCTTGCAAACATTGCCTTCATATTTGCCTCGTTCTTTTGAAAATGAATCGTGTTGGTGATCGAAATGGATGCCGCGAATTTTTCAACATCATGGTCAGCTCCAATATAGGTAAACGTCCACCGGTTTAATTTCAATTCATCAATCATCTTTTTAATTGCAATCCTAATGTACCTGGCCAAAAGCATTAAATAACCAAACTTATCGATTCTGGTCAATCATTAGTACCTTTCTCAAATATTTTCAATGCTTCCTGTTCAGTCTTAATTATCCGGCAGCCACCCAGTATAGCGCCACTTTCAACCAGTTCCTTATCCATTGAAACTTTCATCTTGTACACATCTGACCGTTTGTAATGATATGCCTCTTTTATTCGACAGTAAAACAACATATTGTTTTTTCGCAGTGCACTTAAAAGCCCTTGAGAGATATTCAGGAACTCACATACCTTTTTGCCGTTCATCCAATAGTCTGTTTCGGAGAAACGGTAATTTACATCTGTTGCCTGATTCAATATTCGCCCCATCAACGAACGAAACAAGCTTTCTTCCATCAATATATAACTCATAATCAATAACTTTTATATTAATTATTCCGGATTACTTTATATTCTAATTTCTGTCTAATATAATCGTATGCGACTTTGAACGACCGCCCTTTCAGTTCGTACACCCGTCCGTGCTCATTACGCCAGACTTTGGTGAATCTGTCTTTATTATTTCTGAATACCTCGATTTCATCTGTTGATAAGTTTCGTTCACAGACCTGCTTATATCCTTCCGTTGGATAGAAGGTGAATTCTTTGACACGCTTTTCATCGCATTTGTTTATGATGACGAAATAGTCCTTTGAAAATGCGGCTACTTCCCGGTTGATAAAACTGTTGTTAGCAATGCAAACAGCAAAACATACACCACATTCAGACAAGGTGCTAAAAACTGTTTTCTTTTCTTTCTTCTTAGTCATATTGCTTATGTGTTATTCTAATTCATTATCCGCACCTTCATTGTTTTTCCTATTCCTTTTCGCTTCATCCTGCCGGTCAAAATGGGTGCGGATAAACGTGTGTACATCGCTTTCCTTGTAATACGTTTTATGGTAGATCGAATGGAAAGGCAGTTCCTCGCTGCTCCTGTAACGCTGTAAAGTACGTTTGCTGATATTCAGCAGTTGACAAATATCCTGGTTGTCGTACAGCCGTTCGCCTTCCAGCATATTGTCCCGCTTATTCAGTTTTTCAAACGCCTTGTCCGTATGGTCAAACCGGTCCATGATGCGCTCCATCCAGGCTTCAAAGTTTTCTTTGTCTAAATACATAATCATGCAATTAATCCGATAATGAAATAATTTGGGTTCGACGGGTCTTTGAGAATGATTTCCTTTTCCCGCATGAACCGGATTTAGTTTTTGGCCGTTCGCTCTTTTACTTCGAGTGCGGTTTGTATCTGTTCACACAGTTCCATATAGGTAAGAAAGTGTTTGCTGGTGAAGATGTCACGGGCAATGGTCACCAATTCATCTTCCTTGCGCTTTTCTTTGGCCTCTTTAGGTTTCTCCCCGAGGTAAACGTGCATGCCTGCGTCTTTGTCCCATGCAAATTGCATGAGCGGTACGTCGAGCGGACTGCCGTCCCGCACTTTCAACGCTTTAACCACCGACACTGCCGGGTCGTCGTCTTTTTCTACCGAAAGGATAGCCGCAGCTTTGCGTTGCAGTTCGCTGCCAAGATGCCCGCGTAATTTCAATCCATTGGGAATAAAATGCAGCACGGTGACAATACAGGTATTGTATATTCCCGCCAATCGGTAGAGTTCTTCTACAACGGCGATGCTTTCAGCTTCGTCGTTGGCGCCTTTTATCAGGTCGGCAATTCCGTCGATAACCACCAACTGAATGCCTCCATACTGGTAATGGTATTTGTCCATGCTTTGTACAATGGCCTGCAATCGTTCTTTGCGTGACATGCCCGTCAGGCAATAAGCGTGTAAATAATCAGGCATGGTTAATCGTTTACTGCGCCGTAGCAGGTTATTGATGTTCTTGTACAATTGTACTTCCGACTGTTCCGTATCGTAAAACAGCACGGCTTTTTGGTGCAGGTTTTCGCTTACGGTGATGCCCAGCGTGTCTATCCTTGTGCCTTGCTGGCGGATAGCCCCGGAAATAATAGAGGCAACATAGTTGCTTTTGCCGGTGCCTTCTCCGCCTGTTATACACAACAGGTTGCCTTGCGTACCAAGCGGCACGTCATTTACCGACACAACTATTTGTGCAATGGGAGGAGGATTATTAAAATCCACTTCACAGGACTTCAATGCCGACATGGTTTCGCAGTATAAAGTGTCGAGATATTGCAGGAATAAACGTTTTAAATCTTCGGACGAATAACCGAGACTGAAATAGTCCGCCACATCTTTTTCTTCCTTTGTGCCGGTAAGGGGCAATAACAAACGGCAGATACCATAAGCGCTTAAATTTGATGCCTGTTTTTCTGAACTTTCCCGCCCGGTTTTATCTACGTCGAAAAGCAAAACAATGTGTTTGAACCGGTACGAAAGTTTATGAATTATTTCGGGCGGAATGTGGGAAGTTTCCGAGTTGAAACATATCGCATGGAAACCATGTGCGGCAAGCGCCATCACGTCTTTTTCGCCACCCGTAATAAATAGCAGATCGCCTTTGGCTGGCAGTTGTTCCAGCCCGAAACAGAAATGTTCCGGTATATTACCGCCCTGGACAAACCTGATTTCCGACCTAGGGCGATACACCTTGATGTGCTGTTTGCCAATATAGCCGTACATCGACTCCTCTTCTGAAGAAAGGAAGTAGAAGGGTTTCCCTTCCTGGTTTTCGCTGTCAAAACGGCTCAATGAAACCACATGAAAGGAGAGAAGTAACTTTTCGGTGATGCCGCACTGTGCCCACCAGAAAAGTTCCTGTTGGGAGAAATTTTTTTGAACAACATTATACGGCCTTCCTTTTTTTAGCGGCGTTGACGTTGGTATTTGAACTGCGGAGACAATGGAGGTATGCCTTGATGAAGCAATGGCAAGCGGCTTATAATCTTTTGCGTCGGCCAGTCCCAAATGCAGTTCGTTGTTAATCCGTTCAAGTATCTGCATAAACTCGGCAGGGCGGTTACAGTCCAGCCCGCTAAGTTTGCCAACCAGTGCAAAGCAGTCACCCGAATAGTTATCGTTCCCGAAATCTTTCAGACGATAACAGTCATTGCGCCGGTCAAAAAATACATTACACGAAGCGTTTTTATCCTGGTAAAGCGGGTTCAGAAAATTCCGGCCTACCCGAAAGGGAAAAGGAATAAAATGCTGGAACACTGCCATTCCTTTATTTGTAGCCTGTAATATGGTTTCTTTACTTAGCGCCATTACTTAACAGGTAGTTTTTGCGGAACTCGTCCAGCGTATGAGGATCGCAGGTGATTAACCGTTCGTTTAGGCCTCGTTCTATTTCAGACAGCTTGTAAAGGCAACGCCCACGAAGAATGGCGTAACTGATCAGGTTTTCTGCTCGCAGTCGTTGAAGGGTGCGCGTACTGATGCGCAAAAGGTTAGCTACTTCCTGGCTATCGAGCCAGATTTCATCGTTACTTTGCGGCTTGATACCGGCTTCACACTTTACAACGAAGGCCGATATTTTATCAATTTTTTCAACCAGGTCTTTGTATGCCCGGCTATCCATCGTGATGACTTCCATATTGCTTTGATTTTTCTACAAATCTCCGCAAAGTGAAATGGCAAATCTTAATAGTATTATAATAGTATGTATATCATTTTATTTTGATTACACACCTAATATTTTGATAGTGAAATGTTTGTCTATTTTTATTGAGAATCATTTCTTTAAGGGAGCAAAAGAACTTCGGCCCGATTGCCTGAAAAACAAATAGAAAAGTGATTGCATTGCATGCTGCAAATTGTTCTTTTTAAGGTAAATCAGGTAAAAATCAGTGCAAGGTGCAAGCCTATATCTATATATAGGCTTGCACCTTGCAAGAAATAAATTTGAATATCAGGGATTTGTATATTAAAAAGAAAAGTTTAGATTTGTACCTGAACAGTTAATCAGAAAAGCGAAGTCTTTGGACAGCCAAAACTGGACAGAAATTCGGTACGAAATCGGTACGGTATTTTGTTAGAATTTTAGAAAGCACTTGATTATAAAACAATTGACCTATTTGGGGTAACACCCCACCGGGGTCACTTTTTTTTGAACTTCATTGCCCGATAGTATAATGGTAGTACATCAGACTCTGACTCTGAGTGT
>JAVHPO010000125.1:18975-20315 GCA_036170635.1 Prolixibacteraceae bacterium
TTAGAAAGCAACTGATTATAAGATAATTGACTTGTTTGGGGTAACACCCCTCCGGGGTCACTTCTTTTAAAATTTATATTGCCCGATAGTATAATGGTAGTACATCAGACTCTGACTCTGAGTGTTTAGGTTCGAATCCTGGTCGGGCAACTATTGTACCTGTTTCTACATTGAAATAGTATATCTCCTGGCAGCAGGATGTGTATTGCAAATTTACACCAGTAAACCTGATCACTTCCCACCCAGCAACTCCTTCACTTTGTTGTACAGCGCTTCACCCCTGATGCTTTTGGCAATGATGGTGCCATTTTCGTCCAGTAGAAAATTGGCAGGGATGGATCTAACGGCATATATTCTGGCAGCCGCGCTGTTCCAATACAAAAGATCCGATACTTGTGTCCAGGTAAGATTATCTTTTGCTACAGCTTGTGTCCATTCATCTTTAGTGCGGTCGAGAGAGACGCCAAGCACATCGAAGCCTTTGTTTTTAAACTCGTTATAAACCTTAACCACATTGGGATTTTCGGCGCGACAAGGGGCACACCATCCGGCCCAGAAGTCAATGAGAAGTAATTTGGAGCCTATCTTCGATGACAAGGATACAGGATTTCCATTCACATCATTCAAGGTAAAATCGGGAGCCTTCTGTCCTACTTCCGTCTTCTTCATCTCCTTGATCCTCGCATTTAATATGATCGCTATTGGTGTTCGGCCTACATCCGGGTCCAAAGCATTGAACAACGCTTCAAATTCAGGAAGATCCATACTATTGAATAAATTCTGAAGGATAATCGGAGATGCATAGGATTTAGGATTGTTCCTCACAAAATCAATCGAGAGGAGGTTTATCTCTTTACTTATCGGCAGCATTTCCTTCTTAATCTGGTTGATCCTGGCAGTATCTTTACTTTGAATGGTTGCCTGCATTGCTTTGACCACTCCTTCAATCTTCGCTCTTAATGGCTCCATTGATCTCGAATAAGTGGCCATTTCATCCTGTGTTTTGGATCCGGTTACTTTTACCTTAGCCAACGAGTCAATATGGCCTGTTATCGTGATCTCCGAATTTTCAAGAAAGAAAGAGGCACGTTCATTTTTCCCCGGTGTTGTCAGGAAAGCCATTTGCGGATATTCAACCGGTTCACCCTCCATGGTAAAGGTTCCATCCTTTACGATGGCAGCATTCAAATTTATCAATCGCCCGTTAGCGCTGTTCTGGCTCATAAGACTTATTGCTACTCCGTCTGCCCCTTTTAAATGGCCAAGAATACGATACTTGCCAATTCCTTTTGTTCCCTTAAACTCAGGCAATTTTTGCCTTACTGAAACTATGCGCCACT
>JAVHPO010000126.1:0-4558 GCA_036170635.1 Prolixibacteraceae bacterium
AATATCCGATCAGGGCCGGCAGGCTTATCTTGCGCAAATACCAAAAGAAATTGATTTTTTCCATACCCATCGCCGCAATACCTGCAGCTGATCCAATAATCAGTACACTGCCCCCTGTGCCGGCTGCATAGGCCAAAAATTCCCAGAAAAAGTGGTCTGTCGGGTAGAGGGTCAGATTGTACATTCCCTGTGTGGCTGCTACCAAAGGGACATTGTCGATGATCGCTGAAAGAAGACCAATGGAGATGGCAATTACGTTGATGTTCTTAATGGTCGCATCCATCCAGTTCGCCGTTATAGTCAATACCCCTGTTGATTGAAGTGCAGCAATACAAATCAAAATTCCCAGGAAAAAGAGGATGCTTGGCATATCAATTTTTCGAAGCGCCTGGGCAACTGAGAGGGTATGCTTCGTAGGAACATCCTTTTTACCATGAATGACCTCGGTGATAACCCAAAGGATTCCGAGACCGAGAAGTATGCCCATGTAAGGTGGGAGATGTGTAAGGGTTTTAAAAACAGGAACCAAAACCAATACAGAGACTCCTGAGAAAAATACGATCGATTTATGGTTTTGAGAAAGGCCTTGATACCTGGCCTCCTTGTTCATAGATGCTTCGACACTCCCTTTTATTTTGAAAGAGACAAAAATGAGTGGAAATATCAGGCACAATAAACTTGGAAGAATCAGTTTCATCATAATATTCAGCGTGGTAATTTGTCCGCCCATCCAAAGCATGGTGGTCGTAACATCTCCTATAGGTGTCCAGGCCCCTCCGGCATTGGCCGCAATAATTACAATTCCCGTGAAAAACATTCGGTCCTTGTCATCTTTGATCAATTTTCTGAGCAGGGAAACTATGACAATGGTGGTTGTCAGGTTGTCGAGGATGGCCGATAAAAAGAATGTTACGAAACCGATGATCCACAGAAGTTTGCGCTTGTCCTTTTGCCTGATTCGAGAGGTAATCATATCAAAACCACTGTGGGCATCTATCAGCTCGACAATAGTCATGGCCCCCATCAGAAAGAACAGTATCCCGGAAAGATCACCGAGATGACGGGTGAGTTCATTGGATACGAATACCTTGTCCGAAGAGAAAAGTATGTAGATTGTCCAACACAGAACACCTGTTATCAGCGCCGTGGCGGATTTGTTTATTTTGATGACATGCTCAGAAGCAATTGCGGCATAGCCCAGAACAAAAATTAAGATTACTATTTCACTCATGAATTGTGGTTTAAAAATCCTTAATCTGGATACTTAATTCGACACAGCAATATATTGTTTTTTTCAGTTTTACCATAATTTGAGTACATTAAGTGGTAAGAAAAAATAATGTCATACTTTGCTCTTCATTTCGACCTCCCCCAACCCCTCCAAAAGAGGGGAGTACTGCTCTAATGTTGATCAGAGCACGAATCTGAAGTCTCCCTTTTAGAGGGGTCAAATTTAGGAATTCGGAAAACTAAAATGGTTCATTATTTCTTTCCATTTACTTTATTTGTCTGTTTTCATCTTTCATGAAGACCAGAAGGCATTTTTGGCTTACTTTGCACCATGGGAAAAATGCATAAGATTCCGATGGAAATTGTCTTTTTAGAGGAGGGGAGCATTCATTTGTTGGTTCCATTCATCCATCCCGGAATTGAAAACTATTGGTGGGTTGTAGATACCGGAGCGTCAAAAAGCGTGGTTGACAGGGCTTTGGCAGACCAGGTTGTTAAACATGAATCGGAAGGGGTTATGGCCACCGGGCTGGGGCAGGAGATGGTCGAAACTTCAACTGGAACCATCACCGATTTTCGGTTGGGAGAAAGCGGCTTCGGTGATCTGCTGGTAGCCATTGTTGATCTTCACCACATCACAGAGGAGTATTCAAAATATTCGGACAAACGAATTGCCGGACTGCTTGGCAGTGATTTCTTTTACCGCGAAAAGGCAGTGATTGATTATGAGAACTTTATAATCCTGATTTAGTGCCTTAGAAGCCGGGGAAGAGTTTTCGGCTAAACTCAACTATTTAAATCAAAAAAATAAATATCTTTGCGCACTACAAATTTTTAGGATTAGGAAGTTAACAAAGATTAGATAATAATAAACCGAATTTCCAATGCAGAATAAAGGATTGATCAGGCTCATCGCCATTTTGATAGGTTTGGTATGCGTGTATCAGCTCTACTTTACTTACAAGGCAGTATCTGTCGAAAATGATGCAGCTGCCTTTGGTGTGCGCAAGGCAAAGATAGAAAGTCCGGGTGCAACACAGGTTGAATCAGAGCGTATTGCCAAAACGTATGAAACCCGTTATCTCGATTCGATTGCCAACCAACCGGTGTACAATTTTATCGGGTTGAGAAAATATACCTTTAAGGAGGTAAAAGAGTTTCAGCTTCCGCTGGGTCTTGACTTGAAGGGTGGTATGAACGTTACCCTTGAGGTATCCGTTGTCGACCTGATCCATGCCCTTTCGGGATACAGCACCGATCCGACTTTCCTGAAGGCTATCGAATTGGCTCTACAAAAGCAGAAGACCAGTCAGGATGATTTCGTAACCCTCTTTGGAAAAGCTTTTGAACAGGTCGATCCCAATGCTAAACTTGCTGCAATATTCAATACTCTTGATTTGAGGGAACTGGTAAGTTACAACTCTACCAATGCCCAGGTAATTTCTGTTATCCGCAAAGAGACAGATGCTGCAATAGACAACTCTTTCCAGATCCTCAGGACCCGTATCGACCGTTTTGGCGTAACGCAACCCAATATTCAGCAACTTCAGACCAAAGGACGTATCCTTGTAGAGCTTCCCGGTGTAAAAGATGAGAAAAGGGTTCGGAAACTGCTTCAGGGTACTGCAAACCTCGAATTCTGGGAGACCTATGAAAACAACGAAGTATACTCCTACCTGCTCGAAGCCAACAAAAGATTGCGTGAAGTAAAAGCAGTTCAAGCTGCTGCGACACCAGCAATTCCTGCAATTTCTACTACTGCCGCTGCTGCAAAAGATACAACAAAATCAGCCAGTAGCCTGGTTAGTGAGATCAAGAAACAGGAGAAAGATTCACTGGCTGCAGGTACCAAGGAAGACATTGCCAAGAATTATCCGCTTTTCTCTGTTTTGACCCCCAATACCTCACGTGACGGTCAGATCGCCCGTGGTCCGATCGTTGGTTATGCACATGTGAAAGATACGGCTCAGGTGAACACCTACCTCAAAATGCAACAGATAAAGTCTGTTTTCCCACGCACGATGATTTTCAGGTGGACCGCAAAGCCAATGCCGGGTGATGAAAATTTTTACTCTTTGATTGCCATCAAGGTTTCCAGTCGTGATGGCCGCGCACCACTTGATGGAGGATCTGTGACTGAAGCACGGCAGGATTTTGGTCAAAACAAGGCTTCCAGTGTGGTCGATATGACCATGAATACTGAAGGTGCCAAGATCTGGCAACGCATCACCCGTGAAAATGTGGGCAAAAGTGTTGCTGTAGTATTGGATGATTACGTTCAATCCTATCCAACCGTTCAAGGCGAAATCCCTAACGGTCGTACAGAAATTTCAGGCCAGTTCACAGTGGATGAGGCAAAAGACTTGGCCAACATGCTGAAATCAGGTAAGATGCCGGCGCCTGCCCGCATCGTACAGGAAGAGATTGTAGGACCGACCCTTGGTAAAGAATCCATCCAAAGCGGTATGTACTCCTTCCTGATCGCATTCATGTTGGTTCTTAGCTATATGCTGTTCTTCTACAGCAAGAAAGCTGGTTGGGCCGCCAACGTGGCGCTGCTCGTCAACCTTTTCTTCCTGATCGGTATTCTGGCCTCACTCGGCGCCGTTCTGACCCTTCCGGGAATCGCGGGTATCGTCTTAACCATGGGTATGGCGGTAGATGCGAACGTTTTGATCAACGAACGTATTGAAGAGGAGGTTCTTGCCGGCAAAGGATTACGTCTTGCTGTCAAGGACGGATACAACAATGCCTATTCCGCGATCATTGACGGTCAGGTTACGACGCTTTTAACCGGTATCGTATTGTATGTTTTCGGTTCAGGTCCTATCAAAGGATTTGCTACCACATTGATTATCGGTATCATCACCTCGCTCTTTACATCCATCTTTGTCTCCCGTTTCATGCTGGAGCGCTGGCTGGATACCAACAAAAAGATCACTTTCGTATCCAAAATATCAGGTGAATGGTTGCGTCATGTCAACATGCCTTTCATTCAAAAGAGAAAAATATTCTATGTTGTTTCGAGTATCCTGGTTTCAATTGCTATTCTGTCGATTGTTTTCAAAGGGATGAACTACTCCATCGACTTCAAGGGAGGCCGGACCTATGTTGTCCGCCTGAACAAGGATGTGATGGTGGAAGATGTGGCCAAACAACTGGCTACTGAATTTGGCAATACCCCTGAAGTGAAAACATTTGGTGCCAACAACCAGGTTCGCATTACAACCGATTTCCGCATAGCAGAGACTTCAGAAACCATTGACAATGAAGTAGAAGCCAAACTTTACAACGGAATGAAACCGTACTTAGGTTGGGATGTAACGTT
>JAVHPO010000127.1:0-4557 GCA_036170635.1 Prolixibacteraceae bacterium
TGTACAGGCCGCGAATGCCAGCAAAAGCATCATAAAAATGCCAAAACGATATTGTCTCATAGGACAGGATTATTGTAGGTGACAGATTGGATAAAAATAATAAAACATTGACAGCATAAGTCAGGAAAAGTTTAAAGGGTTTGAAATGTTTGAAATGTTTGAAATGTTTGAAATGTTTAACCCCATAAACTTTTTAAACCATTTAAACCCTTCAAACAAAATTCATAATTTCATATATTTGGCAAATGGATGAAGGTATTCGTATTGATAAGTGGCTTTGGTCTGTCAGGGTTTATGCAACCCGCAGTTTGGCTACCGAGGAGTGCAAGAAGGGGAGAGTTTCCATCGGCGGATTGGTGGTTAAGCCATCCAGAGTGGTTAAGATCGGTGAGACTATCCTGGTAAGGAAAAATCCCGTGACTTATTCTTATAAGGTTATTGAACTTCTCGGCAAGAGGGTAGGTGCCAAGCTGGTACCAGCTTACATGGAGGATCATACCCCGGAGGAGGAGTTAAGGAAGTTGGATGAAAACTATGGTGGTGCCCTTTTTACCCGTGACCGTGGCACCGGAAGACCAACCAAGAAGGACCGTAGGGATATTGGGAAGGTGACGGAGTGGTGAGGAAAGACCAAGGGACTAGGGGACTAGGGGACTGGGAGACTAGGGGACTGGGAGACGGGGACGACTAGGATGAATGAGAGACGGAAAAGAACCGGTCCCTGAGCGTAGTCGAAGGGCTGTGCAGCCTTTTTATCCTTTGTTGAACTTCGTCATGGTCAACTCAATCCCTATGGTGGCGAAGGATTTGATGATGTCGAAACATTTTTCGAGTTTGGAATTGACCGTCTCTTCCTCTTCACGTGACCATTTACCAAGTACATGGTCAACCTGATAGCCTCTGGGAAAATCATCACCGATTCCGAAACGGAGCCGGCTGTATTCTGAGGTACAAAGAATCTGTTGAATACTTTTCAGTCCGTTGTGGCCGGCATCACCACCTTTGGAGCGCAGCCGGATCTTTCCAAGTGGCAGGGCAAGGTCGTCAACCAGAATCAAAATATTTTCAACAGGAATCTTCTCCTTTTGCATCCAGTAGTGCACTGACCTTCCGCTCAAATTCACGAAGGTATTGGGTTTTAGCAGGATAAGCGTCCTGGATGCATGTTTCATTTCAGCAACGAAACCATACCGCTTGTCGCTAAAAGAGATATTGGATGCCTTAGCCAAGGCATCCAATATCGTAAATCCTATGTTGTGACGGGTGTTATCGTACTCATTTCCGATATTTCCCAGACCAACGATCAGATACTTCATGAGAAGTTTACTTTTTTCCGGATGGCTCTGGTGCATTCATTGCTGCACGGGCTGCACGGGTAACTACAACTGTAGCAACCGGAATTGAATTGTTGTTCATGATCTCAAATCCTTCCACTTTGATATCTCCGACACGAATGCTCTCGGAAATGCCAAGATTGGTTACATCGATCACAATCTCATCAGGTAAATTTTTGAAAATGCCTTTAACTTTCAGTGTACGAAGGTTTGCTTTCAAACGACCCCCTTGCTGAATACCTTTGGCATAACCGTCCAAACGTACGGGAAGGTCAATTTTTACTGCTTTTTTGTCGCGGATTTGTAAAAAATCAACGTGCAGAAGTTTGTCGGTGACAGGGTGAAATTGCAATTCCTGCATAAAGGCATCATACAATTTTCCATCAATGTTCAACTCTGCCTGATACACTTTTGGGGTGTAAACAATTTTTCGGAAATCACCTTCCGGTGCATAAAAGTGAACAGGAGCTTCACCTCCGTAAAGAACGCATGGTACTAAGTCCTGAGCTCTCAGGATCCTGGTGTCTTTTTTTCCAAGGGCCTGACGCGCAGTACCTTTAATTTCAAATTTTTTCATTTCTAAATTTTTTAATAATAAAGTGTTTACTCAGACCTCCTTTCCCATTGAAAGGTGTCCCCATCACACCCTTAAAGGCATGCTGCTAAATCGGCCACAAAGATAGAAAATTACAAATTACAAATTACAAATTACAAATTAAATTGCACGAGTGCGCTGAAACTAAGTTTCCGGTATTTTGTAATCTGTAATTTTTAATTTGTAATTAGCTGAACGATGAGCTACCGCTCTTTTTCAAATAAATGATGAACTAATGGATTTGTTTTCGAAGACTTTCTGGATCACATCTGCAAAGAGTGGAGCGCAGGATAGAACAGTGATCTTTTTGGAGGTGGTATGTAGTGGAATGGTATCTGTCAGGAGTACTTCATCGAGAGAGGAAGCCTCCAGCCGTTCGATGGCTGATCCTGAGAGTACGGCATGGGTGGCACAGGCGCGTACCGAACGTGCACCTTTGGATTTCATCAAATCAGATGCCTTAGCGATCGTTCCGGCAGTATCGATAATGTCGTCGATGATGATCACATCTTTGTCTTCAACATCCCCGATAAGGGTCATGGTATCAATGGAATTGGCTTTTGTCCGGGTTTTGTGGCAGATTACCATATCTGTTCCCAGATGTTTGGCAAAGACATTGGCTCGTTTGGTTCCACCGGTATCCGGAGATGCGATGACGATATCCTCCAGGCCCATCTGTTTGATATACGGAATAAACATGGCTACGGCACTCAGGTGGTCGACCGGAACATTGAAAAAACCCTGAATTTGATCAGCATGAAGATCCATGGTAATCAATCTGTCAATGCCGGCAACAGATAGCATGTCGGCAATCAGTTTGGCGCCAATGGAGACCCTTGGACGGTCTTTTCTGTCTTGCCGCGCGAATCCGAAATATGGCATAACGGCAATGACCTTGTAGGCGGATGCCCTTTTGGCCGCATCTATCATCAATAAAAGCTCAAGTAGATTGTCAGAAGGGGCAAATGTCGACTGAATTATAAAAGTGTAACATCCCCGAATGGTCTCCTCGTAACAGGGTTCAAACTCTCCGTCAGCAAAACGTGGGCAGGAGGATTTTCCAAGTGCCATCCCTGCATTAAGAGCAATGTTTTCAGAAAGATACCTTGATTCATTTCCTGTAAAAAGCTTAATATTCTGCTTCATATGCTTTGATTTTGGGAGGTGGGGTTCCATTGTTGATGGCAAAAATAAAAAAAATACGCAGGGGAAATGACCTGTTTTATGACATTTTAAGTAGAAACTTATTAGTCAATTGTTAATAAAATTGATAGACACATGAAAATGCACAACGGAAAGCCTTTTTAAGGATGGATGGTTCCTTCTATGAAATCGAGCAATTCCTCTCTTCCTGTTCCTTTCTCAGCCGAAGTGATAAAAATTTGAGGCAGCTCTTCCCAGCTTTTAAACATCTCTTCGTGGTAAGCGGCAAGATTTTTCTCCACAACCACTTTGCCCAGTTTATCCATCTTGGTGAAGACCATGATGAAAGGAATCTCATTCTCACCCAGCCAATTCATAAAATCGAGGTCGTTTTGTTGTGGCTCGACACGAATATCGAGCAGGACCATCACGCAATAGAGATTTTCGCGTTCCAGGATATATTTACGGATGAATTTGATCCATTTTTCGCGGCTTGAACGCAAAGCCTTGGCATACCCGTAACCGGGAAGGTCGACCAGGAACCAGTCGTCGTTGACGATAAAATGGTTAATCAGTCTGGTCTTTCCGGGTTCTGAGGAAGTTTTTGCAAGATCTTTTTTTCCCATCAGCATGTTGATGAGGGAGGACTTTCCAACATTGGATCTTCCAATAAAAGCAAATTCGGGCCGATCACTCTCCGGACACAATCCGGGATCGGTGTTGCTCATGACGAATTCGGCACTTTTGATCAACATGATAGGGAGTTATGAGATATGAGTTATGAGATATGAGTTATGAGTTATGAGATATGAGTGATGAGATATAAGTGATTAGAGATAAGTTATGATAGAAGAGTTTCGGATTGTATTACATTCTGATATGCAGGATTATAACTTATAACTCCTAACTCATAACTTATTCTACGTAGACTTCGAGCAGCTTTGTCTCGGCTCCGCCAGCAGACTTTAAAATGAAGTTTTCGATGGAGGCCGGGACCAGCAGGGTTTCCCCTTTGTAAACAGTGACCGTTTCAGATTCCCACTGGATTGTGTAAGAACCTTCGAAACATAGATAGATGACAAAAGAGTCGATTTTGCTGAAATCCCTCTCAACTTCTCCTGTCAATTGTAGTAGATTAGTTGTAAAATAGACGCATTTTACCAATTCTACCGGTTCATTCATTTTGGGTTGATAAGCGGCATAACTAATCTCGTGGTGCTTAAAATTGATGGCATCAAGCGCCAGTTCAGTATGCAGTTCACGCGGATTTCCCTTGTCATCCACCCTGTTAAAATCAAAGATCCGGTAGGTGACGTCTGAAGTCTGCTGTATCTCGGCTACGACAATTCCTTTCCCAATGCCGTGGACCCTGCCTGCGGGGATGAAAAAGACATCTCCGGGCTTGACCGGATCGAACTGCAACAGATTTTCCAGTTTATTGTTTTGAAGGGCAATCAGGTAACTATCCCTGTCGATGGTTCGGTT
>JAVHPO010000128.1:0-4554 GCA_036170635.1 Prolixibacteraceae bacterium
CTGCGATATTTCAATCCGATTGGGGCTCATCCATCCGCATTGATCGGGGAACTTCCCAATGGGATTCCCGGCAATCTGGTTCCTTTTGTGACCCAGACCGCAGCTGGAATCCGACCGCAGCTTTCGGTTTTTGGCAACGACTACAATACGCCGGATGGAAGCTGTATCCGTGACTATATCAATGTGGTTGACCTGGCAAAAGCGCATGTGATTTCTATCGGGCGATTGCTCAATCATAAAAATGAATCTGCTTTCGAATTTTTCAATGTAGGAACCGGGAATGGGGTCTCTGTGCTTGCACTGTTGAACTCCTTTGAGAAAGCTACCGGACAAAAGGTCAATTATAAAATTGTAGGCAGAAGGGCAGGGGATATTGAGCAAATCTATGCAGATACAACCAAAGCAAACACAGTTTTGGGATGGAAATCCATGGCCACTCTGGAGGAGACTCTTTTATCGGCGTGGAACTGGGAGAAGCGGATTAGGATTCGGATGAATGGATGAATGGATTATCGGATTGTTCATTGAAGAATTGGTTGGATAATTTGAGAATGCCGATGATACAAAAGAACCATATAAGATTTATTTCAATACCCTGAATTTTAGCCTGGCTATCCATGATTAAAAATTTTAAAAGCATGTAATGATGAAATGAGTCCCGATCTGTCGGGACGAATTCCATGTGGCAATTTAAAAACAAATTATATACACATGAAAAAGTATATTTTGATTACAGGAGGTGCAGGCTTTATAGGGTCTCACGTAGTAAGAAGGTTTGTAAAAAACTATCCGGATTACCGGATTATCAATCTGGATCTTCTGACCTACGCAGGTAATCTCGAAAACCTGAAGGACATCGATACTTTGCCCAACTATACCTTTGTCAGAGGAGATATCACAGACAGTGATCTGGTAAACAAACTTTTTGAGACTTACCCGATCGAAGGGGTAGTTCATCTGGCCGCCGAATCACATGTCGACCGGTCCATCACAGATCCTGCCTCCTTTATCCGAACCAACATCTTCGGAACTTTTAACCTGGTTCATGCTGCCAAAGAACACTGGAAGGGCGCCATGGAGGGGAAGCGTTTTTATCACATCTCGACCGATGAGGTGTATGGTTCGCTCGGAGAAACCGGACTGTTTACTGAAACGACCTCCTACGATCCACAGAGTCCTTATTCTGCTTCGAAGGCAAGTTCTGATCATCTGGTCAGGGCCTATCACAATACGTTTCACCTGCCGGTTGTGATTTCCAACTGTTCGAACAATTATGGGCCCAATCAGTTTCCTGAGAAGTTGATTCCATTGTGCATCCACAACCTTCAGCACCACAAACCAATTCCGGTATATGGGAAAGGAGAGAATATCCGTGATTGGCTTTATGTTGAAGACCATGCCTCAGCCATCGATGTGATTTTTCATAATGGTGTTGATGGGGAAACCTATAACATCGGTGGAATCAATGAATGGACCAACATTGATTTGATCAGGGCGTTGTGTGACGTAGTCGATCAACAGTTGGGCAGGGCGCAAGGCTCCTCCCAACAGTTGATAACTTTTGTAAAAGACCGTGCAGGCCACGATCTGAGGTATGCCATCGACTCATCCAAGATTCAAAGAGAGCTGGGATGGAAACCCTCCCTTCAATTTGAGGAAGGCCTGGCCAAGACTGTCGCCTGGTATCTGAAAAACTCGGAATGGCTTGAGAATGTCTCTTCCGGAGCATACGAAAAATACTACGAAAAGCAGTATCACCAGAGGTAACGCTATATTCTGGAGGCAGTTACTGCAACCGGACCATCAGGCGTATCGGCCTTCCCTTCCAGTTTCCCGTTGACCAATTTAAAGATTACGGTAATGGGGGTTGATTCTAAGGTAATGATTACTGAAATCAGCTCCTCCTTGATGGTGATTTGCGTAAAATCCACTTTTTGTCCTTCGATGACCAATTCCCCTTTGAGCTTATCGCCGGTCTGAATAAAATTAATCTGTCCGGAAGTATAGTTTGGGGGGGCGGTTGGAGCGGAATATTGCCATTTCCCGATCAATTTTTTCTGGTCAAAATTGACAGCCTGCAGTTGCACCAAAACGGTCATCAAAAGCACTAATGTTAAAAGTAATTTTTGAGTTTTCATGTGAGCTAAGTTGTTTGAAATGTTTATGATGTTTGAAATGTTTATGATGTTTGAAATATTACCGGTCCCTGAGAAGTCTGTCGAAAGGTTGAAGGGGAAATGTTGAGTCCACTCTGAAAAGCAAAAAATTAAGAAGGCCACTAAGTCACAAAAACACTAAGGTTTCACAAAGGTTTAAATATCAGCATTATGATTCTTCGTGAGCCTTTGTGTCTTGGTGTCTTTGTGGCAGGAAAAGACTTTTCGGAGTGGACTCAATGTTAAAACCCCATAAACTTTTTAAACATTTCAGAGACTTCAAACTTGATGAACGATCCCCATTAGCCGGTCTACGGCATCGTGAACTTGTGAGGCATCTTCGAAACCAATCGTCATGGCATGTACTTTTTTGCTTTGAACGACATACTTCAGCGAGGCCGTTCTCTCCTCCTCTTTGAGCAGTCCGCCACAACCAAAAATTTTCATCCCCAGCACCCCTTTCCCTTTGGATCCTGCAATTTCCAACAGCGACATGATCTTTTCGGGAGTGCCATCCATCTTGATCTGTTTGTTGTTGATTCGTGCCAGAACGACGTCGGGCCAGTCGTGGTTGACACCACTTTCCAATGCCCCAAAATCATGTGCCGAGAAGCCAATTTTTTTGATCAACCCCTTCGATTTTGCTTCGCTTAATCCATCCATGAAACGCTTTTTATCTTCGGTCCAATTGGCTTTGGTCATGCAGTGCAACAAGACGATATCGAGGTAATCCGTTTGCAACTCCTGGCGAATGCGATCGATCATTTGATCCACAGGCTGGAGCGGATGCCAGTCAAGATTGTCGGTCCAAATTTTGGTCATGAGGGTAATTTCCTCCCTGGGCAAAAGCTTAAGGGCCTCTTTGGCAAAAGGATGGGATCCATAGGTGTCGGCAGTATCCAGGAAGCGGATTCCCCTGTCAAATCCAGCCTGCACCACCAATTTGAATTTATCCAGGCCCATACGTGTTTGGTTGGAAGCATGGTTCCAACCATTGGTGCCCATTCCCATGGCCAATCTGGTCACCTTTAATCCGGTTTTACCGAGATTGACTTTATCGACTTTGGCGGGGACATTCGGTGCGGCACCCAGAGTCGATAGGACTCCGGTGGCTACAATTGCTCCGGCAACACTTGTCCGGATGAAAAGACGACGTGTAAATTCAGCCATTTTCAGTGGTTTAATCCCCCGAAATTAGCAAAAATTTATTTCAATCCAACGTGGGTATAATCGACAGTAGTATCAGCATATTTTTCCGCTATGTGATCGAGGATTTGGAGAACCTCCTCTATTTCATCGGCCCGGAGCAATTGGATGCGAAGCTCTTTGAAATCTTTCAAATTGGGAAAATATCGGGCAAAATGGCGGCGCATCTCTAATACTGCCCTGCGGGGATCATCTTTCCACGTTAGTGACTGGTTGAGTTGTTCTTTGACATTCTCTATCACAAACGGAACAGTGGGAGGAGGCAAAATTTCCCCGGTATTCAAGAAATGGCGCACCTCTTGGAAGATCCAGGGTCGTCCTATTGAACCTCTGCCAATCATCAACCCATCTACCCCCGACTGATCGAGCAAGGCTTTGGCCTTTTCAGGTCCGGAAATATCTCCGTTGCCAATAATGGGGATCTTCATTCGCTGGTTGTTCTTGACCTCTGCAATCAAACTCCAGTCTGCCTCACCCGAATATAACTGACTTCTGGTGCGGCCATGGATGGCCAGAGCCTGAATACCAACATCCTGCAGCCGTTCTGCCACATCGACAATGGGCTGATCATCGTGGTCCCAACCGAGCCGCGTTTTGGCCGTAACCGGAAGCTGAACCGCCTTCACCACCTCTTCGGCCATTTTTATCATCTTGGGAAGGTCGCGCAACAATCCGGCGCCGGCGCCTTTTCCGGCAATTTTTTTCATGGGACAGCCAAAATTGAGGTCAATAAAATCAGGTTGGGCAAGTTCCGCCACTTTTGCGGCCTGAACCATGGAGTCGATGTTTGAGCCATAAAGCTGGATAGCAAGAGGTCTGTCGAACTCAAAGATCGTCATCTTCCTTATTGTCCGGGCTACGTCCCGAATCAAGGCTTCCGATGCAACAAATTCAGTGTACATCACATCCGCCCCATATTTTTTGCACAGGAAACGGAACGATTTGTAAGTTACATCCTCCATGGGAGCCAGAAACAGTGGGAGATTACCCAGGTCAAGATTGCCGATCTTCATTCAAATTTTGTAATTTCTAAACTTTCTAGTAATCCAATTACCCGTAAAGAGATTGCCCTATCGGGATTGTCAAACATGCGGCAAAGATAACCATTCGGATTGAAAGCCACTTTGTCAACCTGCAGGAATGAATATCTTTGCAAACGAATGATGCAATATTAAAAATGAGATTTCTTCGC
>JAVHPO010000129.1:0-4534 GCA_036170635.1 Prolixibacteraceae bacterium
TCAATGCCAATCCGCAACTGATTTTGTCTCTTTTGAAGAGTTTGGTGGAGGAAGCCGGTGTAAGGCAGGAGAATATCTCATTAGCCGATCCCAGCCGGTTTATGACCAACAATGTTTACGACAAGTGTCATGCCGTCTATCCAAATGTGCACTACATCGACCACAATGGCGGAGATGGACGCGAAAAGGCGACATTTGTTGCCAATGCTATTCCTTTTTCGGCCGATAATGGAAAAGTGGCTACAGGTCTTGCATCCTGCATGGTTGAGGCCGATTATATCATCAACATGGCGTTGATGAAGGGTCATGTGAGTCAGGGAGTAACCTTGTGCGCCAAAAACTATTTCGGGTGCACCAGTATCGAGGCCGACTGGAGAAAGAATGCACATTCGGCCGGTTTTAGCCAAAACAGGAGTGGGTTGCGAACCTATTCGGTCTATCCCGATTACATGGGTCACAAAGATCTTGGCGCGAAAACCATGCTGTTTTTAATTGATGGTATCTACAGCAACAAATTTGTCAATCAGGTACCAGCATTTAAATGGTCTCTTGCACCTTTTAACAACAAATGGCCGGGGAGCCTGTTTGCTTCGCAGGATGGCGTTGCCATTGATTCTGTGGTACTTGATTTTGCTTTGGCCGAATGGCCCGATGCCCCTGACATGAAGTACAGCGACTATTCCAACGAAGAGAGTGCCCTGGCAAATAATCCACCTTCAGGTACGGCATACGATCCGGAGCGGGATGGCATCAAACTGACCAGTCTGGGTGTCACCGAACATTGGAACAATTCAAAGGATAAGCAGTATTCGAGGGATCTCAAAACCGGCAATGGGATTGAACTGATCTATAAGAAAATTAACTAAGAAATAATTCATCTAACTAAAATGTAGTTATGAAAAAATCAATGATTGGCTTGATTGTAATGTATTTATTACTGATGTCCACAAGCATCAAAGCTCAAGTACCGGGTTCCAAAGTCGGTATTTTTGATCAATTTTCAGATATCGGATCTCCTGAAATCCCTGGTTCCGCAAGCTTTGCTGAGCCTGCACAAACTTACCGGATCACGGCTTCAGGCTCAAACATCTGGTTTGGCACAGACTGTTTTTCATATCTGTCGAAGAAGATGAGCGGAGACTTTATCCTGCAAACCAGGATCCGTTTCATCGGTCAGGGTCACGAACTTCACCGCAAAACTGGTCTTATGATCAGGAGTTCGGCTGCCCCAAATTCGCCGGTCGTCGCCTGTACAATCCATGGAGATGGCTTGACCTCCCTTCAATACCGCAGTAAGGCCGGCGAAACAATGAAGGAGGTCAAATTTACCATTTCAGCTCCGGATGTGCTGCAATTGGAGAAAAAGGGAAACTGCTTTACCATGTCGGTGGCTCATTTTGGAGAGGTGTACCAGGTTCAAAAGGTGGACAGCATAGATCTTGGGTCAGACCTGATGGTCGGTCTTTTTGTTTGTTCCCACAACAACAAATTTTCGGAAGAGGTTGAATTCTCCAATACCCTGACTTTCAATCCTGCTCCATCCGAATTGGTCCCATACAAAAATTACCTGGGTAGCTTGCTTGAGGTGATGGATGTGGCCACCGGACATCGTGAAACACTAGCCTCCTCACCAACTTCCCTGCAAGCGCCCAACTGGACACCCGATGGAAAAACGTTGATCTACAATTCCGGCGGGAAATTGTACAATTTTGATCTGGCGACCAGAACCTCATCGGTTTTGAATACCGGGTTTGCCGATAAAAACAACAACGACCATGTGCTCACTTTCGATGGTAAACAGATTGGAATCAGCCATCAGCCTGAAGAGACAAAAGGACAGTCGGTTGTCTATACGGTTCCGGTTACCGGAGGAGTTCCGAAAAAAATCACGGAAAAAAGTCCTTCGTATTTCCACGGTTGGTCGCCCGACAGCCAATTTTTGCTCTACACCGGCGAAAGAAATGGCGATTATGATATTTATAAAATCTCCAAAGATGGAGGAAAAGAGGTTCAATTGACGAATGCCAAGGGTTTGGATGATGGTTCGGAATACTCACCAGATGGGAAATATATCTATTTCTGTTCAACCCGGACTGGCAGAATGCAGGTTTGGCGCATGGAACCTGATGGTAAAAACCAAACCCAACTTACGTTTGATGATTTGAACAACTGGTTTCCGCATGTTTCTCCGGATAACAAATGGTTGGTATTCATTACATTCCCCAAAGAGGTACCGGCCGATAAACATCCTTTCTACCAAAGGGTTTATTTGAGGTTGATGCCAATTGGTGGGGGAGAAGTAAAAGTAATTGGATATCTCTATGGCGGACAGGGAACCATGAATGTACCCAGTTGGTCGCCCGATAGCAAAAAAATTGCCTTTGTTAGCAATGGAAATTTCAACTGATTGTATCAAATAAATACAAATTAACCTACAAATGTTGTAAAAAAACAACATAAATACTGTATATTTGTTGTAAAAAAACAACACAATGAAATCCTATTACGAGACATCAAACAGGTTAATTGCCGCAACATCCACCAAAATAGTCCGGTACCTATATGATGAAATTGACTGGAAACAGCGGTTGGTAGGAATTTTAGGGGCACGTGGTACAGGGAAAACTACCCTGATGCTCCAATATTTAAAAAACAGTTATGGCAATAATCAGCAAGCATTGTATGTCTCGCTTGACAGGCTTATCCTCCAAAACGTTTCGCTATACGAATTGGCTGATCAATTCTACAAAAATGGGGGTGAACATCTTTTCCTTGATGAGGTCCACAAATATCCCAATTGGGCCTTGGAGGTCAAAAGCATCCACGATGACTTCCCCTCTCTTCAGATAGTTTTCTCAGGATCATCCGCACTTCTCCTGCACCAGGCTGGGGCTGATTTAAGCCGCAGGGCCTCCATGTACCGTTTGCAGAATCTTTCCTTTCGGGAATTTATCCAATTCAAGACGGGCACCAAATTATCTCAGGTCGATTTATCTGAAATACTGCAGGATCATGTGATGCTTGCCACACAGATTAACAAGGAAATTAGGCCATTGGTATTGTTTAAAGAGTATCTTGGAGCAGGAGCTTATCCTTACTATTTTGAAAATCCGGTTCTGTTTCACGACAGAGTGGCGTCGACTGTTAAGACAATCATTGAAGTTGATCTGCTGGCCATCGCCTCTTTTACCTACTCAAGTATCGTATCGATGCAAAAAGTGCTGGCCCTGATAGCCGAAAGTGTCCCTTTCAAACCAAATATTTCGGAATTGAGCCGCAAAACGGGTGTTGCCAGGGATATTTTGTTAAAGATGATTGATCTGCTTGTCCGGGCAGAACTATTGCTCGTTTTGAGGCAGGAGAGTTCACCCACCGGGTATCTCACCAAACCGGAGAAACTTTATCTGAACAACAGCTCTTTGGCCTGGGCCCTCTCAACGACCCGTGATCCTGAAATTGGATCTCTGAGGGAAACTTTTTTTATGAATCAGGTGATTTCCAAACACAAGGTCACCCTGCCAAAATCGGGCGATTTTATGGTCGATGGCCGCTATACCTTTGAGATAGGCGGAGCATCCAAAACCAACAGGCAAATACGATCTTTGAAGGATAGTTATGTTGTTCAGGATAATATTGAAACCGGTTATTCAAATACAATTCCACTATGGTTGTTTGGATTTCTGTATTGATGAACTATCAAGATTGAATACTATCGGTTTAATATTTCGAAAACTTCATCTTGTAACGCGACGCTCCTTCAACCTTCATCCGCGTGACATAATCAGTATGATATCTGTTAGTCATGTACGATTCAGTCTGGTCACAATAGTGTATACTGGCCGGAATACCTGAAGTGCCTGTGGGGATCACAGTCAATGAGCGATCCCAGTTACCGGTATCGAAGATATGCCGCTCAGAGGCACCGTGATTGACTGCTGAATATTTGTTCAATGGATTTTCATACGGACTAACAGTATGAAAACTACCGCCTACACGGAAAGGACCCCTGTTCAGGTGAAATACCCTATCCAGGATTTTGACCTTCGACAAGGGATGAGCTAGCGTGAAAGTGTGGACATCTCCCCACTTCCATCCAGCGGGCTCTCCGCCAAACTCTAAAGTGAGCTCCTTCACTGTTTGCTGAAATGAACGTCCAATAATATCTCCGAAAGTCTCGGTCGCATCTTTGGTATTGATATTGTCGGCCCAGCCTCCGCCAGGGGCGAACAGCATATTTTCCATAAAGTTTTCAAACAATATTTTCTGACCGACAAATTGAGTCAATAGCAAAGAATCCATTTGATCCTTGACAAGATTTACTCCTGTCAGGTAATACCATTTTTCAAAAATCAAAGCCTCCGGACGCTCCTTCTGCATGGAATAATCCCATTTGCCCATCAATTCGAAAACCGCTTTTTCAGTTTCAGACAAACCCGGTTTTACGGTCAGGTGCGACAGGAAATAAAGGGTGAATTTCTCGGCCATTTTCGATTTCTGATCGCCCTGCATCCGCTGGAAATCTTCGGTGGATAGT
>JAVHPO010000130.1:0-4533 GCA_036170635.1 Prolixibacteraceae bacterium
GGCAAGGTCAGCTATCGGGGTTGTGAATACGCGGGAGAACCACGGTTTTTTTCTGATCTTTTGAACTACCTGACTGACCTGATGTGCTACATCTTTAGGGTTATCGCCGTTTTTAATGTAGTCAAGGACCACCCCAAATCTTGTTTGGATTTTCTTTTGAAGATTCAACAGGTATTTAAGACTGATGGATGGATAGGGAAATTCCACCTCCTCAGGTGGGAGTATGAGCGATTTTTGATCTTCTGCAATTCGGATGTCCGGAATGATCGGAAGTGAGCTTCCGTTGTTCACCTGTATCATGGTAATTGCTTCGGAAGAAAGATTCTCAAAACCAAATTTGATAATGGGATGATTGGCAGAGACGGGTACACAAAAATATTGTTGGATAAAGCGTTGACAGTTCCGACGACCCAGAAGGTAGTCATGAATCCTGAACTGTTTGCTGAAAAATCCGCCAAAACCACCCAAGGAGCCGCAGGCGATGCTCTGTTTTTGAATTTTTCCCTTCTTCGTCCGAATAGGGGCCACCATAAACCTGGTGTAATCGGTGTCGGAGTAGGCTCTTTCCAATAGATCTGTTTTGACCATCAGCTGCTGGCGCATGGCCCCGAACAGTTGTGGCAGTGTGAATTTGAGAGCCTGCAGATCAAAATAGTTGGCGTCAGGCTTGCCATCATCACTTGGGAATGGGTCAATCATCAGGATGGTTGAATCAAAATCGGATGCACTTTTGGACAGCTTAAAATGTTTCGCCGCTTCTTTGGAGGCAGATCGCCTGATCTCAGCCTTTCTGCGGTCGGTCATGATGGTCTCCGTCAGATCGTAAGGTTCGTTGTTGATCACACCTCCGTCCACGCACACAGCATTGTAATCGGACAAAGGGTCGACAAGGAACTCCTTGCCATGTGTGATCTTCAGCAAATGGTTGTCGTTGATAAATTTTGGATCCCTTATCACCACACGCGGTGCCAACCCCCCGGGGAAGGCGCCGGTGGCAATGGCTGCATCGACCAGAAGGTCTTTGTTAAGTCCATCTGGCTCATAGAAATGGAAGGGGATTTTTCCGTCATACTGATAAGACCCTGAAGGATTGAGCTGAAAGTGAACCAGATCTTTGTGCATGGTCATCCGATCTTCCCTTTTCCCGGTAGCCGTTATAAATTCCAGTTCGTAATTGTATCCCCTGAGGTTCGTAAGTGTGGTTAAAAGTTCAAGATCACCGGCAAAATAAGGTCTGTTGGTCGCAGGATCCTTCGTTGTATTGTCAAGAGTCCGACGGGCAATTTTTTCAATGAAAAGTGAATTGAAAAGGGATCGGACCTCTAGTTTTGGATTGAGCTCTGGTGAAGAGGTAATGTCATTGGAATCCAGCATCTGGTCCATCATGTCGCTGTTGGTCTCTTCAGTCAGGTTGACCCACGAATCGTACAGCGGATTCTCTGTGCCGGTACTGTCAGAAAAATTTTTGGCATTTACATGAGGGAAATTCTTTTGTATTGCTGCGGCGGTAATGACCGCCGTCATACCCCCTGCCGATGCCCCGGTAAGAACTTCAATGATGACATTGTGTTTTGGTACGCCAGGTAAACCCAGATCTTTTGTCTTCTGCCAGTTTTCAAGCGCTTCGAGCAGGTAATCCATCACACCGGCAGTATAGGCACCGGCGGAGACTGCACCTGCCATAGATATTCCAATTCTGAAAGTAGATTGATTTTCCATAGCTTGCTCATTTTCATGTTAATACACAAAAGTGAGAAAAGGATACCCTGTCGAATGGTAAATATTGGCTCATTGTTCCTTATTTCTTCATTTGCGTTCGTTTTCAATGTGGAATTGATGAATCGTTCTTTGTTAAATATCTAAAAATTAACTCTTTATCACGAAGGCTCAGGTTGGTCTTTCCTGCCATTCTTTCCGTTTGGAATTTCCATTGTGTTGTGCTGTACTTTTCCGGAAGGTACAGGGTATGGCAACTGCCGCATTTGCTGATGTAGATTGCCCTTCCTTTTTGCAATGCGCTCAGCGTTTCTTTCGAGATCTGGGGGCTTTCGCGGGGAATGTAAAGGGAGGTACTGCATGCCGGTACCAATCCTGATAACAGGATCAATACCCATGCTCGAATTTGTTTCCTAGAACGCATATGAAAAGAGTAATCTGAATTGCACTTTTTCAAATTCATCCAGGTCTAGCCCACTGTTGGTCGCTCCTTTAAATGATTTTATCTGAGGTAATGCGGTAAAGTTTACCCAAAAATTTTCCCGATTGTAGGAGAAACCCAATCCGGAATAGAGGGCGCTGTGCTGCAATTCTTTCTCTACATAAACATTTCCAAAGTTATTTTCCTGGGTGAGATGAAATCCATGTCCGATGGCATACCCAAGGGCAAGACTTAAATCAACATGGCCTTCCTTTCCCCATTTTAGTTGATTGTCAGCGTAAAACGGGGCAAATTCCCTTTCATAAGTTGCATTGCCGGCAATGGTCAGATTGTTGATCTTCTTGTCGATAATTAATTTGCCTTCGAGCTCATATTCACTGCTGCTAATCCCATATTCGCCGTACAAAGCCAGACCAACCGGATTGGCAACAGGATCAGTCAATTTTAATTTCCACTCGTTAGAAAAGCCGATTTCGTGCCTGGTATCGGTTGACTTTTGAGCTCCATCCATGACTGTTTGTGTGATGGTCGTCAGATTCAGGTAAAAGGAGGTCTGCAGGTTGCCACCCAGGCCAACCTCGAACTCCGTACGGTTATCCAGCCGCGAGAAGAAATCCTGTTTCCCCTGGCGAAGTGTGTTCCAAACCTCCAGTTCGCGTTGACCTTTATTCAGAACATTGCTCTGGTAGGTATAAGTAAATATTCTGTCCTGTGCCTTTGATGCAAAGGATAAGCAGGTAAATGTGAGAAGAAGCAATTGGATCCGAACTTTTTTTGTGTACATATCTATTGGTTTTTAATGTACACAAATAAACCGGCTTCAAATTCCGTTTGCAATCCCTATTTGTTGTGATTTTAAATGCCTATTCAATCAGGTCGTTGAGTACTGCATAGAGCGTAAGTCCTGAGATCGATTTAACACCCAGCTTAACGGTGATGTGTTTACGGTGAGTGATGACCGTATGGATGCTGATAAACAATTTTTCAGAGATTTGTTTGTTGCTGAATCCTGTGGCTACAAGCCTTAATACTTCGGTTTCCCGGTCTGAAAGGTGAAGTGAAGGTTGCTTGTGCTTGCCAAAGTTGGAGAATGCTTTCAGCTTATTGAACAACATGCCCTGAGTATCTGATGGATATAGAATTTCGTCCCATGGTAGGTCATCCGGGATGTGTGCGTCTTCAAAATGGATTCCAATGATGGCAACATTTCTGCGCTTCAAGGATTTACGATGCTTACTGATCATTTCAATCATGCTGGTATCGATCAAAACAACCAGATCATTCCATGTTTGAATTATTTCATTTTCAGGAGAGGATGAATAAAAGGCACTTACATTAACCTTTAAGGATTGAAGGATATTGGTTAAGCCGATCTGGACAATTGGCCAGGGATGAATGACGATGCAGTTGCCGCAATGCATTTTGCTAAAATTTTGTTCCAAACAGTTTTAAAAGCCTTGGAACGAGTATCTTATCCTCGAAGCGAGCATGATCGACCTGCTCTTTTTCAAAATGTGAAAGGGTGTGTAGTATATCGTGAAAAATCTGAATGTCAGTGTTTTCAGGTATATGTTGAAGAATGATCATGATCAGATCGCTAATTTCCGTTTCAACGTTGTTGTGCTGACCAAATAGTCTCTTTAATTTGGATGATGATGTTTTCAGATCGCTTCTTGATCCATTTGCCTTGAGCAGTCCAACGAGCGGAAATATGTATTTCTCTTCGAATTCAATATGATCCATCAACCGGGTGACATAGTTATTTAAATATCTTTCAAGTGTGATGGTCAACTTGGTATCGGGTAATTTAATTTTGAGTTCTTGCATTAAACTACCGAGCAAAGGAATGGTCACCTGCTTAAGGTGCAGGTGCGTTTTGGTGAGGAAATCAGTCAGCAATGCGAGATCAATGGAGTCTGTATTTGGAAAATAGTTGCTGGAGTGATAGGTGTTTAAAACGGCCAACAAAAAATCCAAATCTATTTTATGGTTCAGACAAATCTCTTCGAGAGTGGATTGTCCCATATTCGAACTGATGCCAAACCTGAATACAATTGGAAGCAAATCGATGTTTCTACCCAATACTTCGCACAGCTGATCATCGGCTTCAATCAAAGCTTGTTCCCTTGATTCGTGACTTTTCATTTTCATTCCATTTCTTGTGTATACAATATAAATTTCTGATTGTTACAGAGTTCGAGTTTAATTTTTCTATTGGTAACCAAAGCCTTAAATTCATTGTTGATCTGTAATTCCCTTACTTCATTTTGAAGTTCCTGCATGCATTCAATGCATTGATTTACTGTTGGTTGATCTTCTTCCAACCAAAACAGGTTATTCCTGACAACCAAATTCTGATCATCCGGACAAGTGAG
>JAVHPO010000131.1:0-4510 GCA_036170635.1 Prolixibacteraceae bacterium
AATCAACAGCATACCGTCATTGCGAGGAGGAACGACGAAGCAATCTATTGATTATGTGTGAATTGTGAAATTGTATTTTCTTAGCTCAATGACATTGCCCGTACAGGACGGAATTTAGATCTTAATCCATATTCTACCGACATTATACCCCTAACGGGACAAAAAGCAAGTTTTAATACAGTCTCTAAGTATGGATTTTTGACTTTGTGACACCCTTCGTGTCCTTCGCGATGAAATTTTATGCCTTCCAAAATTCATCACTTTTCATGCGATAACTTTTTATTAATCTGTTGCAGATTTATAAATTATCCTTATCTTTGCAACCCGTATTTAAGGAAAAGGAAAGATTAAAAGATATATAAACAAGAATCATGAAAAAGGGAATTCATCCGGAAAGCTATCGACTGGTTTGTTTTAAAGATATGTCGAACGAGCATACATTCATCACCAGATCAACAGCGGCATCAAAAGAAACCATCGAAATTGAAGGTGTTCAGTATCCATTGTTAAAGGTGGAAATTTCGAATACATCACACCCTTTCTATACCGGTAAGATGAAATTGGTCGATACTGCAGGACGCGTCGACAAATTCATGACCCGTTATCAGAAACACATGGACAAACGCAAAGCATAGATTTTTGTATTTGTGATGAGAAGCCCTGTATTCCCAAATACGGGGCTTCTTGGTTATTAAACAATGGTGGAGGTTGTTTGTTAACTTGAAAAGGATAAAGGATAAAGTAAAAAGGATAAAGGGGGCATTTGTTCTGAATTGGAAAGGTGACCCGATTAAATTTTCGTATTCAACTCGATTGATGATTGTGGCGTCTTTACTTTATCCTTTATCCTTTTTACTTTATCCTTTTTTTGAAAGGTTTGGCACGACAATTGATCACAATACCAAATGTTGGATCATAAATTGATTCCGACAATTTGTCATATTACGATTTCAACAATGAATAATTCCAAAAATAGAAACAGGGGCTCTTTTATGTTCTCAAGTATGGATGAAGACCAGCAGGATTTTTATCCGATCATTGCCGACGGCGATGATGATGAACTATTCTCTGCCAATGTTCCGGATCGACTGCCAATCCTGCCTTTGCGCAATGCCGTTTTATTCCCGGGGGTGGTAATGCCGATCAGTGTCGGCAGGTCCAAATCATTGAATTTGGTTCGCGAAGCATATGCCGGAGCTAAGTTGTTGGCGACTGTTGCCCAGCGAAACGGTCAGATCGAAGATCCGACACTTACAGATTTGTATCCGGTAGGAACGATGGCCGAAATACTGAAGATCCTGGAGATGCCGGATGGCACCACTACCGTGATTCTTCAAGGCAAGAAACGTATTCTGATCGAGAAGGTTGTTGAGCATCCTTCCTACCTGATTGCCACTGTTCATCCCCTTCCTGAAGTGGTTTCGGATACCAAGTCGCATGAATTTTTCGCAATCATCGAGTCCCTGAAGGATTTCTCCCTGAAAATTGCAAAATCCTCTTCCAACATCCCGCAGGAGGCTCAGTTTGCCGTTAAGAATATTGAAAATGTCACCTTCCTGGTCAATTTTATCTGCAACAATACGGATCTCAATACAATAGAGAAACAGGATTTGCTTGAGCGAAACGACATCAAGGACCGGAGTACCAAACTGCTCTCTTTGCTTATGAGAGAGGTACAGATGCTGGATTTAAAAAAAGATATTCAGCAGAAAGTTAAGATCGACCTGGACCAGCAGCAACGCGAATACCTGCTTCATCAGCAGATCAAAACCATTCAGGACGAGCTGGGCGGAAGTCCGGTGCAGCAGGAACTGGAAGAGTTGAAGAAAAAAGCCGAATTAAAATTGTGGAATGAGGATATTCAAAAACTCTTCGACAAAGAGCTTGGCAAACTTTCCCGGATGAATCCTGCCGCCGGTGAGTATTCGGTTCAGATCGGATACCTCGACACAATACTTGATATTCCCTGGAACGTCTATACGGAAGATAACTTCGATCTGGCCAATGCAGAGAAGGTTCTCAACGAAGACCATTTTGGGCTGGACAATGTCAAGGAGAGAATATTGGAGCACCTGGCTGTTTTGAAGCTGAAGGGCGACATGAAATCCCCGATTATTTGCCTCTATGGTCCTCCGGGAGTAGGCAAGACCTCTCTTGGGAAGTCTGTGGCCAGCGCATTGGGCCGAAAATACATCCGGATGAGTTTGGGTGGATTGCACGATGAATCAGAGATCAGGGGTCACCGCAAGACCTATATCGGCGCCATGCCGGGAAGGATCGTTCAGAACCTGATCAAAGCCGGGTCGTCGAATCCTGTATTCATACTTGACGAGATCGACAAGGTATCCAAAGATTTTCACGGAGATCCGGCATCAGCATTGCTGGAGGTTTTGGATCCCGAGCAAAATATTGAATTTCACGACAACTATCTGGATGTTGATTTTGACCTCTCCAGGGTACTTTTTATTGCAACTGCCAACACCGTTTCCACCATTCACCCTGCTCTAAGGGACCGTATGGAACTGATTGATGTGAGCGGTTACCTGATGGAGGAGAAGCAGGAGATAGCCAAACGCCATTTGGTGAAACGGCAGTTGGAAAATCATGGAATGGAGAAGAAAAGTATTATTTTTTCCAAGGAAATACTGGTTCGGATCATCGAGAACTATACCAGGGAATCGGGAGTACGCGAACTGGACAAGATGCTTGCCAAGGTCGTCAGAAGGGTGGCACGAAAGATTGTCTCAGCTACCGATTACAACAAAAAAATTACGGAAGAAGATTTGCGCGGATACCTGGGTGTTCCAAAATATACCAAGGATAGTTACGAAGGGAACGAGTATGCCGGCGTTGTAACAGGTCTGGCCTGGACCTCTGTCGGCGGTGAGATTCTCTATGTCGAAACTAGCCTGAGCGCTGGGAAGGGGAAATTCAGCATCACGGGGAATTTGGGTGAAGTGATGAAAGAGTCGGCTACCATCGCACTGGAATATTTGAAATCCCATGCTTCTGAGATTGGCATGAAGTCCGAAATATTTGACAAATGGGACGTGCACATTCACGTTCCGGAAGGAGCAATTCCGAAAGACGGTCCTTCGGCGGGTATCACCATGGCCACGGCTTTGGCTTCGGCATACACGCAACGAAAAGTAAAGAAGCATCTGGCCATGACAGGTGAGATTACCCTTCGCGGAAAGGTACTGCCGGTTGGTGGAATCAAGGAAAAAATTTTGGCAGCGAAAAGAGCAGGGATCAGGGAGATAATTTTGTCCGAGCAAAACAGGAAAAACCTGGAAGATATTAACGAAATTTACCTGAAAGGGTTGACATTCCATTTTGTGAGGAATGTTGTTGATGTGTTTGAAATAGCGCTCCTGAAAGAAAAGATAGATAAACCCCTGCTTATTTGTTAAGGAAGATAGGGTAATTTGTTCATAAATATGTTTTTGTAATGATTATAGAATAAATTGTTTCTTCTTTTGTTGTAGAAATAGAATTACATTTAAACAAATTCTTTAATCGTCCTTTATGAACACTAAATATGCACCTGCTGAAAGAGTTCCGATTTCTGATGTATTGATCAGCAAATCTAAGTTAGAGCATCTTCCCTTTATCAACGAAATATTTTGTTCACTTTCCTATATTTTCTGCATTTTCAATGAGCAAAGGCAGATTGTCTTTGTCAATGATGTGATGCTGAAGAGCCTTGGCGTTGACAATGTGAACAAGGTTTTGGGAAGAAGATTTGGAGAGGCTTTCAGTTGCCTCCATTCAACGGATGAAACGGGTGGATGCGGAACTTCTGAGTACTGTCGTTATTGCGGTGCCATTGATTCAATCCTCAAGAGTAAAAGAACGATGGAAAAGGTCACGGAAGAGTGCAGGGTGAAAAGGATTGTGAATGAGAAGGAGAGCGCCATCGAACTGGAAGTGACTTCCACTCCCTTTGTTTATGAGGATGAGTACTTTACCATTTTTTCAGTAATTGATATCACCGACAGGAAACGCAGAGGACTGATCGAAAGAATTTTCTTCCATGATATTCTGAATACTGCGGGAAGTCTAAGCAACATATTCGAACTACTTGATGAAGTGGAAGAGCAGGAAAAGCCTGAATTGCTTACGATTGCCTCTTCCCTGAGTCAGCAAATTCTGGATGAGATTACCACCCAGCGGTTGTTGCTTCAGGCTGAGAATTCTTCACTTATTGTCAACAACCAAAGAATCAATTCACTTGAATTTCTTGAAATAGTTGATAAGGACCTGAAGTATCATGAGGTGGCCATTGATAAAGTAATTATATTGGAAAGATCATCTGATTCCGTTGATTTTGTTAGTGATCCGGTTATTCTGCGGAAGATAATCAACAACATGGTCAAGAATGCACTGGAGGCCACTCCTGCAGCTGGTACAGTATCTCTGATGGCAAAAAGGACAGGAGACAAATTTCGGATTTCGGTGCACAACGAAACCTTTATGACACCGGAAGTAGAAAAGCAGGTTTTTATGC
>JAVHPO010000132.1:0-4494 GCA_036170635.1 Prolixibacteraceae bacterium
GAATGAGCCTTTGGAATTTGATTATGTTTTTCGGGATATTCCAACATTGATTGAAGGTTATAGCGGATTAATTAATCAAAGCAGCTTAGCGCGTATTTCCGGTATTAATGAAAGCTTAATGAGGCAGTATGTATCTGGACTAAAAAGGCCAAGCCGTAAAGTAACTGAACGCATCGAATCGGGATTAAAAAAATATGCCGACGAACTCCGTAATATTTCATTTGTATGAATATTAGGATAGAATAACTGGGTGATGATGGATTAAATTGCCCTCACCTGCAAGGGATTCACTCTGACCGATTGATTTTTAACTATTATGACATGAATATTGTGATAAATTTTTACCTGATTTTAAACCATTCATCATGAAAAAATCCCTGTTCATTGTATTAATAGTCCTATTAACTATGACTTCATGCAAGAAACTTGAGAATGAAGTCTTCTTCAAAATTGGAAGTGGACAGGAATATAAGTTCAGTGATATCGAACTATATGATACCTCAACTCACATTCTATATTTCAAGAATGTGCAATACGAATTTAAAGACATTCTTGCAAGTTCTTTCGCCTTTATGGACGATGGAGGGCTTATTTATCAGGGCAGTTTTGTACCCGGCTATTCAAGTTCTATTCCATATGGCCCATTCATTATGTCGGCGCCACTTATGTACGGGAACTATGCTTTAAGGATTTTGAATTGGCGTTCTGATAAGCCCGACATAAGGAGTGATTCCAGGGTGATTGACATTTTAAAACAGCATGATCTTTTACATTCCGGACTTTCAATTTCATCCAGTGCAATAGAAATATCCGGGACTCAGCTAACCTTCAAGTTTACAGTTACCAATCAAGATCAATCAGATCTTATGATTATAGATTTTGACAAAACAGGACCCAATCTTTTTCACTACTTTACAAATGGACTAAGGATATATGATCTGGCCCATAACGAAGTGTTTTCGAGTAATATTCAACATCTGGCGCCTGTCCCATGGAACAGTTGGAAAAGTGAGTGGTTATCTGAACTAAAATCAGGTGATTCTAAACAATTCACAATAGACTATACAATTAATATTCCGATAAATCCCGGAGAGTATGATGCTGCTTTTGAATTCCCCGGATTGGCATATCAGGTGACAAAAGACCAGCTTTATCAAGGAAATAGTAGAATTTGGCTTGGCGACATTTCTCTAAACAAAAGGATTAAAATCCAATAATCCCGGTTGGCGCGGATTAACAATTTAGTTCCTCTGCAATTGACCTAAAAGAGTAGTTATATTTGATTGTAATTCATATCACTATATTGTTACATAGCCACAAGATGTCAAATAGTCTCCAATTAACCGCAAAAATCATGAAGATTCAAAAACTAATCCTGGTAAGTATTTTGTTAACACTTATACTGTCCATCCCCGGAACGCTGACATCTCAAAATTATCGGTTTCAAAATCCGAATCTATCAATCAATGAACGGGTTGACAACATTATCTCTTTACTTACGCTGGATGAAAAAATATCTTGCTTAAGTACCAATCCCAGTGTTCCCCGCCTTGGCATTATAGGGACCAGTCATGTCGAGGGCCTGCATGGGCTTGCAAAAGGAGGTCCCAGCAACTGGGGACAGCGGGATCCGGTGACTACTACTATTTTTCCTCAGGCAATTGGCCTGGCCGAATCGTGGGATCCGGAAGTGCTGAGGCACGTAGCAACGATCGAAAGTTATGAAACACGCTACATCTTTCAATCACCCAAATACCGCAAGGGTGGTCTTGTGACGAGAGCCCCGAATGCCGACCTTGGCCGCGATCCGCGCTGGGGACGTAACGAAGAGTGCTACGGCGAAGATGCCTGGTTCAATGGTACCATGACCGTTGCTTTTGTGAAAGGGCTGCAGGGCGATCATCCGAAATACTGGCGAAATGCTTCGCTGATGAAACATTTTCTGGCCAACAGCAATGAAGATGGCCGCGACAGCTCCTCATCCAACTTCGACGAACGGTTGTTACGGGAGTACTATGCCTACCCATTCTGGAGAGGCGTCGTTGAAGGGGGTTCGCGGGCCTACATGGCATCTTACAACGGCTACAATGGCATTCCAATGACTGTTCATCCGATACTGAAAGATATTACCGTGAAAGAATGGGGGGAAGACGGGATTATATGTACCGACGGAGGCGCTTTCGCGCTTCTTGTTAATGCCCACAAATATTTTCCTGATGCCGAAAAAGCGGCCGCGGCCTGTATCAAAGCGGGCATCAACCAGTTTCTGGACCGAATCTATCCGGCAGGTATCAGAGCTGCCCTTGATAAAAAAGATATCAATGAAGCAGATCTCGACAATGTGTTGAAAGGAAATTTCAGGTTAATGATTAAACTTGGTCAGCTGGATCCTTCGGAAATGGTACCTTACAGCAAGATCGGAATTGCCGATACGATTGATCCGTGGACAACCAAAGAGAACCATCAGGCAGCACGGGAGGTGACACAGAAAACCATTGTGCTACTGAAGAATTCGAAAAACCTGCTTCCGCTGGATAAGGGGAAAATCAAATCCATTGCCGTAATCGGCCCTCGTGCCGGTGAAGTGTTGTTGGATTGGTACAGCGGAACGCCTCCATATACCGTCTCACCGCTTGACGGTATTAAAAACAAAGTCGGCAATGCTGCAAATATAAAATATGCTATCGACAACAAAGATGGCGCTGCTGTTTCGATCGCCAAATCTGCCGATGTGGCAATCGTAATAGTTGGAAACCATCCAACCTGTGAAGGCGCAGGATGGGGAAAATGCCCGACACCCAGTGATGGCAGGGAAGCTGTGGACAGGAAGTCCATTAATCTCGAACAGGAAGAGCTGATTAAAGCTGTATATCAGGCAAATCCGAGCACCATTGTCGTTTTGGTAAGCAGTTTCCCTTATGCAATCAACTGGACGCAGGAAAATGTTCCGGCCATCCTGCACATGACCCATGCCAGCGAGGAGATGGGCAACGCCTTGGCCGATGTGCTGTTCGGAGATTTTAATCCGGGAGGCCGCCTGGTACAAACCTGGCCAAAATCAATGGATCAGCTGCCGCCAATGATGGATTACAACATCAGGAACGGCCACACCTATATGTATTTCAAAGGTGAACCGCTTTACCCGTTTGGATACGGTCTGAGTTATACCACATTCGACTATTCAAAACTGAAGCTCAGCACTGAAAAACTTAAAACAGATGGCGAAATTACCGTCCGGGTAACAGTTCGGAATGCAGGAAAACGTTCCGGAGATGAAGTGGTTCAACTCTATGTCAAACACCTTGATTCAAAAGTTGAACGACCTTTAAAAGAGCTTAAGGGATTTAAACGCGTTACCCTGAAACCCAACGAAAGCCGTGTCATTGAAATTCCGTTAAAAGCAGAAACGCTTGCCTATTGGAATGTGGCCAAACATCGTTTTGTAGTGGAACCGGATCAGGTTCAAATCATGGTGGGAACCTCTTCTTCAGATATTAAACTGAAGGAAACGATTCGGGTGGTGGAATAAGGGTGCAGACCTGACAGGTTTCGCAAACCTGTCAGGTCTGCTGATTTGTCAAAACTTTTTTTATTTTTGCTACACTATGACAATAACTATCCGAAAAGTAGAAAACAAAAAAGACATGCGTCTTTTTATCCACCTCCCTGCCGAAATTCACAAAGATCACTCAAACTGGGTCCCACCACTTTACATGGATGAGTGGGAGTATTTCAACCCAAAGAAAAATCTGTTGTTCGCCCATTGCGAGTATCTACTGCTACTGGCCTTCGAGGGCGACAAGTGTGTGGGTCGCTGCATGGGCCTGATTAGTAAGGATTACAACAAGTCGCACGATGAGAACCATGTGCGTTTCTCAAACCTGGAGACCTATAACGATCCTGAAGTCTTTAACGCTTTGGTTAACCATGTGGCTGCCTGGGGTAAATCTTTCGGAATGGATAAGATGGTGGGACCTCTGGCCTTTTCTGATAAAGACCCCCAGGGATTTTTAATAGAGGGCTACGACAAGCCGGTCGTGATCGCCTCCAACTGCAATTTCCCCTATATGGTGGATTTGACTGAGGCAGCCGGATTTACCAAGAAGGTCGACTGCGTCGTCTATCAGATTCCGATTCCGGATGAGATTCCACCGCTTCACCAAAAAATACTGGAACGTGCCGAGAAGCAAAATACCAACCTGAAACTGCTTCAATTTACCTCCAGACGTAAAATCAAGCCATTGATCAGACCGGCATTGCATCTGGTGAACAAAACCTTCACCGACATTTATGGCTTCCTCCCGTTCAACGAAAAGGAGATGGACGATTTTGCCAACAAATATCTCTTTTTGATCAATCCCAGGTTTGTCAAACTGATCGCCAACGAGGAGAACGAAATCATTGCGCTGTTTATCGCCATGGACGACATCAGCGAAGGAATCAAAAAATCAAAAGGGTACCTCTTCCCTTTCGGAATATTTCAAATTTTCGCAG
>JAVHPO010000133.1:0-4488 GCA_036170635.1 Prolixibacteraceae bacterium
GCCCGCCCGCGCCAGGGAGGTGGATTGGAATTTATCTTTTCACTACCTAAATAGGGACTGGGAGACAGGGAGACTGGGAGACGGGGCGAGTGGTTGGAGAGAAACGGGAAATGTGGAAATAAGTGAAATAGGAATTGGGGTTTTCAGATTGATCAATTTTAGGTTATTTTTGTTTCTTTATGACTAATCGGAATTCTCAGTATGCTAGATAAAATAGATTCGCTCAACCAGAAACTTGCCGGTACAGACGCCATCGGGCTACTCTCCTATTTTTTAAACGAATACAAGGGGAAAATAGCACTGTCAAGCAGCCTGGGACTGGAAGATCAGGTGTTGACTGAGATGGTCTGTTCCATTGACAAAAATGTTAGAATTTTCACACTCGACACCGGCAGGTTATTCCCTGAGACCTACGACCTGATTCACCGCACCAACCAAAAATTTGGGATACAGACACAGGTTTACTTTCCGGATGCCGCTCAGGTGGAAGATATGGTACATTCGAAAGGCATCAATCTCTTTTACAACTCCGTAGAAGATCGAAAAAACTGCTGCCGTATCCGGAAGATTGAACCCCTCAAAAGAGCATTTGCCGGACTGGATGTCTGGATTTGTGGATTGAGGAGGGACCAATCAGTTACGAGGGCAGAAATGCAACCCATCGAATGGGATGAGAACAATGGCCTTATCAAACTAAACCCGCTGATCGACTGGAGCGAAGAGCAGGTCAGGAACTACATCAAAGAGCACAAAATCCCCTACAATCCGCTTCACGATAAGGATTTCCCAAGCATTGGCTGTCAGCCATGCACCAGGGCTATCCTACCGGGAGAAGATCTCAGGGCCGGCCGATGGTGGTGGGAAAATCCGGATACGAAAGAGTGCGGATTGCATAAGAGATAATAAATTTCACCACAATAGGCACATAGATCACATTAGAATCTATTGTGTCCTATGTGCCTACTTTGGTGAAAAAATAGCTAAATAATCTTAAATTTTCATCAGGTCACTCTCCCCTTCTCCCAGTCCCCCAGTCTCCTCGTCCTTTTTCAAAATTTCCTATTCCAGCCAAAGGACTCGATCGCCCAAAAAACACCGAAAAATTATGATTTCTTATGTATTATTACTTAGTTTTGTTAAACGGTAACCGAACGAAACTGATCTGGGAAAAGAACTGACTACTAAACCAAAAAAAGCCATTCGTCTATTTTTCAGACTATTATATATTGATGACTAAAGAAAATCAAATAGAAGAAAACCTAATCAGGCAACTAACTGATTTGAAGTACAACTATCGACCTGATATTGTTGATAGAAAAACGATTGAACAGAACTTCAAAACTAAATTTGAAACACTGAATCGTGTTCATCTTACGGAAAGTGAATTTTTACGCTTACGGGAAGAAATTATCAATCCGGATGTTTTTGCAGCGTCAAAACTATTGCGTGAAAGAAACTACTTTCAACGCGAAGATGGCACGCCTTTGCATTACACCTTGGTAAACATCAAAGACTGGTGCAAAAATGATTATGAGGTCATTAGTCAATTACGCATCAATACTGAAAACAGCAATCACCGTTACGACATTATTTTGCTGATTAATGGCTTGCCTGTAGTGCAAATTGAACTAAAAAAGCTGGACATTTCACCACGTAAAGCGATGCAGCAAATCGTGGATTATAAAAATGATCCAGGCAACGGATACAACAATTCTTTGATGTGTTTTATGCAGTTGTTTATCGTAAGTAACGGCACTAAAACCCATTATTTCGCCAATAACAAAAACCATCATTTTAATTTTAATGCTGATGAGCAGTTTTTACCAGTCTATGAACTGGCAGAAATAAACAACCAGAAAATTAATAGGCTTGATTTGTTCGCAGAAAAGTTCCTTACTAAATGTACGCTTGGCGAAATGATAAGCAAGTATATGGTACTAGTCGAGAGCGAACAGAAATTGCTGGTGATGCGACCTTATCAGATTTATGCTGTAAAAGCCATCGTTGATTGCATCCAGCAAAACCGAGGCAACGGTTATATTTGGCACACCACCGGAAGCGGTAAAACATTGACATCTTTCAAGGCCTCTACCCTTTTAAAAGACAATCATGATATAGAAAAATGCATTTTTGTGGTGGACCGCAAAGACCTTGACCGCCAAACCCGTGAGGAATTCAATAAATTTCAGGAAGGCAGTGTAGAAGAAAACACCAATACAGAAACATTGGTAATACGCTTGCTATCTACCGACTATGCCGATAAGGTAATTGTTACCACCATTCAAAAATTAGGATTGGCATTAGACGGCACCTATAAGAAAAACTACAAAGAACGATTAGAACCATTAAGTAAAAAACGAATGGTTTTCATCTTTGATGAGTGTCACCGTTCACAGTTTGGTGATAATCACAAAGCTATCAAGGAGTTTTTTCCAAATGCTCAATTATTTGGTTTTACAGGTACGCCAATTTTTGATGAAAATGCCAATTACAATATCAGAGAAGGCGAACAGGCTTCTTACAAAACCACTGAATCGATTTTTGAAAAGCGGCTACATGACTATACCATTACCCACGCCATAGAAGATAAAAATGTTCTTAAATTTCATATCGACTATTTCAAAGGTAAAGGCAATTTGAATCCGAAACCCGGCGAAGCTATCGCACAACAGGCAGTAGTAGAAGCTATACTCGATAAGCACAATGCCGCCACCAATTCGAGGCGATTCAATGCTGTACTTGCTACGGCCTCCATCAATAACGCTATTGAATATTATCAACTATTTAAAGCAATTCAGAAACAGAAGCAAGCAGAAAACGAGGATTATTTTCCGCTAAATATTGCTTGTGTGTTTTCGCCACCAGCTCAACTAATTGCTAAAGAAGGTGACCAGCAAAGTCAAAAAAATGCTGCCGATATCAAACAATTACAAGAGGACTTGTTGCAGGAGAAAGAGGACAACAAACAAAATCCTGAAGAAAAGAAAAACGCATTAATGGGAATTATTGCCGACTTCAATTTGCAATATGGTACAAATCACAGCATCAACGAGTTTGATAGTTACTACCAAGATGTGCAAAGACGCATTAAAGACCAAATATATCCCAATAAAGACTATCCGCACAAAAACAAGATTGATATTACCATAGTGGTGGATATGTTACTCACGGGCTTTGATTCCAAGTACCTAAATACGTTGTATGTTGACAAAAACCTGAAATACCACGGATTAATACAGGCATTTTCGCGTACCAACCGAGTGCTGAACGATACAAAGCCTTACGGTAATATTCTGGATTTCCGCTCACAACAAGATGCCGTGAACCAAGCCATTGCGCTTTTCTCCGGTGAAGATAGTAGCCGGGCAAAAGAGATTTGGATGGTCGACCCTGCTCCGGTAGTTATTGAGAATTACCAAAAGGCAGTTGAAGCGCTGGGCAGTTTTATGCAGCAGCACAATTTGGCAAACGAACCACAAGAAGTGTATAACCTGAAAGGAGATGCTGCACGAATAGCTTTTGTGAAAAACTTTAAAGAAGTACAACGATTAAAAACCCAATTAGATCAATACACCGACTTGGATGAAGAGCAACAAGCCAAAATTGAAGCCATATTGCCAAAGGATAGCTTGCAATCGTTCAGAAGTTCGTATTTGGAAACTGCCAGGAAATTCAAAGAAAGACAACAAAAAGAAGGCGACCAGGCACCGCCAGATGTTCAGCAGTTGGATTTTGAATTTGTGCTTTTTGCTTCTGCTGTGATCGACTACGATTATATCATGGACTTGATTGCTGACAGTACGCAGATGAAACCGGCAAAGCAAAAGATGACCAAAGCACAGGTCATCAGCTTGCTCAGTTCCAATGCCAACCTGATGGACGAGCAAGAAGATTTGACCGATTACATTAACAACCTCGACTGGAACAGTGGGCAAGATGTGAATACCTTACGCAATGGCTACGACATTTTTAAAATTGAGAAAAACGAAAAAGAACTGGCTGCCATTGCCCACAAACACGGCTTGCAAACAGCAGACTTAAAAGCATTTGTAGATACCATTATGAGCCGAATGATATTTGACGGAGAAAAACTCACCGACCTTTTGGAGCCGTTGACATTAAGCTGGAAAGAACGCAGGGTAAAAGAACTGGCATTGATGGAAGACTTAGTTCCTCAATTAAAGAAATTAGCCCAAGGGAGAGAAATATCAGGATTGGCAGCTTATGAAAAATAAAAACAAAACATCAATTGCACATTCATCGGCTGCCAGGTATTTACGTTTTGTTGCAGTCGGCGGTAATGGCGGTGTTGATGCAATATATGCCGGCAATGAACTGGAGGAAGATTCAGTTATTCGAAATTTTCGAATAACTGCCGCCGATGCAAAACATTAGTCTGAACTATGATTACAAAAGCAAATAACAACGAATGAAGAACGAAATAGTGCTATATCAATCAAATGAACTACCTGAACGAATTGAAGTAAG
>JAVHPO010000134.1:0-4450 GCA_036170635.1 Prolixibacteraceae bacterium
CCGAGGGGGAGAAGGGGCGAGTGGTTAGATGAACCATTTTTCTGGACTTTGGATCATAGTTACCAATTGTGCCAGAAGATGTTCATACTGAGCATCCAATTCCTCGGTATCGGAGGAATCTAAATATCCAAGCGCTTCAGTAAAATATAGCCACACCTGCGTCTCAGCTGCTTCACCCTCGCCGTCAGACAATTTCGAGACAAATGATTTTGGATATCGTCTCTTCCTAAACGCTTCAGCAATATTTGCAGCAACAGATCTGGAACTTCTTCTAATCTGGTCTGTTAATGAATATTTTTCTTCTGGCGGTAGCCTCTTTGACAATTCATGAATTCGTATAGCCAATTTTATTGCATTTTTAAAAACAATTAGCTCTTTGTGCGATTTTAGTCTCATAATAAGCGCATTAATTAAGAAACACATTTACATAAATATACACAATTTCTACGAATATTCCAAATTAACCACTCTCCCCTTCTATCACTCTCCCCTTCTCCCCCTCCAAATTCACAGCATAAACCCGATCAAAGAACTCGCCCCTTCTCCCCCTCGCCCTCTCACCCCCTCTTTTTCATCAGTAACATCTCACTTTCCAATATTCTTATTACTTTCGCATATAAACCAACTTATCCACTTACCATGAAGGGTATCATCCTAGCAGGCGGATCCGGATCGCGGTTGCACCCGATCACGCTTGGCACTTCGAAGCAGTTGCTTCCTATTTACGACAAACCGATGATCTATTACCCACTGTCCGTACTGATGCTGGCCGGAATCAGGGAGATACTGATTATCACCACGCCTGAAGAACAAGCTGCATTTATTCGTCTTTTGGGCGATGGTTCACAATATGGTGTCGAGCTGCAGTTTGTTGTTCAACCTTCACCGGATGGTCTTGCCCAGGCATTTATTCTCGGTGAAAAATTCATTGGCACCGATGATGTCTGTCTCGTCCTGGGCGACAATATCTTTTATGGCCATGGATTTATTGAATTGCTCAGCGAGGCAGTCAACCAGGTAACGCAATCCCGGAAGGCGGTCGTTTTCGGCTATTGGGTCAATGATCCCGAACGCTACGGTGTTTGCACCTTCGATGGCAACGGGAATGTCACCTCTATCGAAGAAAAACCTGAAAAGCCAAAGTCCAACTATGCCGTCATCGGACTCTATTTTTATCCCAATTCAGTGGTTGAGGTTGCAAAAAATATCAAACCCTCACCCAGGGGCGAGCTGGAAATCACCACTGTCAACCAGGAGTACCTCTACAAAAACGAACTTAAGGTTGAGCTGATGGGGCGCGGTTACGCCTGGCTCGATACCGGGACACATGAATCCTTGCTTGAAGCCGGCTCATTCATTGCCACCATCGAAAAACGAACCGGTCTCAAAGTTGCCTGCCTCGAAGAGATCGCCTTCCGCAACAAATGGATCGACGAAGAACAACTTAAAGCACAAGGAAACCTTCTCAAAAAGAATCAGTATGGACAATATTTACTGTCGTTGGTTTGACATATGGACTAGGAGACTTGGAGACTAAGGGACCAGGAGACGGAGAGAGCGGAACTCCAATCAGATTAACAAATAGAATAAAGTTTAATAAAGGGAAAAATGATTGAAAAATTTAAGAGGCTTAACGGATTAAAAATAAACCGATCCCAGTCTCCAAGTCCCCCAGTCCCCCAGTCCCCTAGTCTCCAAGTCTCCTAGTCCCCTAGTCCCCTAGTCTAAAAGTCCTCTATATTAAAACAATAACTATCCATTCTATGAATTTCCTCCCAACTCCCTTCCCCGGCCTGTTTCTGATCGAACCCAAAGTCTTTGGCGATCACCGTGGATATTTTTTTGAATCCTTTCAACAGGCCAAATTTGACGAATCGGTTGGAAAGACCGAATTCGTGCAGGACAACGAATCCAAATCCGGCTTGGGGGTTCTTCGGGGATTACACTTTCAGAAGCCTCCCTTTTCACAAGCCAAGCTGGTTAGGGTTATTACAGGGAGGATCCTTGATGTGGTAGTCGATCTGCGCAAGGGTTCACCAACTTTTAAACAATCTTACTGCATTGAGCTAAATGATACCAGCAAACAGCAACTCTTTATCCCCCGGGGCTTCGCACACGGGTTTGTGGTTTTAAGCGAGGAGGCTATTTTCTCCTACAAAGTCGACAACCTCTATGCCCCCGATTACGATGCGGGTATACGGTTCAATGATCCTGAATTGCAGATCAACTGGCAATTATCAGCCGAATTATTAAAACTTTCCGATAAAGACCGGAAATTGCCACTTTTGTCAGAAACCGATATCCCCTTCACTTTTCAGAAGTAAGGGTTCAAATTATGTCGTTTTGTTCCTGCAAAACCTGCGTTATTAACTTGCCGAATCCAGTTTCAAGTCATGTATCTTTGTATTCGGCTGCCTTACTTAACGCCTTAATGGAAATTTTGTTGGGCCCGCTTGGTTGCCGAATGTGACTGAGGAGGCGAAGCTGTGGGAGGAAGGATGGGAAAACGAGGATATGACTAGGACGACCAGGACGATGACTGGGACGACTAAGAGGACTAATAATGTGAAAATGTGAAATGTGAAAATGTGAAATTTGACAGAAGTGCAATTCTAACATTTTCGACCACAAGATTGAACTTGATCAGATCTTACCCCGCAGGGGTTAAATGTGAATAACCCCGGGTGGAGCGGAGCGGAACCCGGGGTAGGAAAAGTCAATTGAACACCGTCCGCGGTAGCATGACAAAAAAAGCCGTTATATTAATTTCGGACGGAGAGTTCGATTTTTGAAAGTTGAGACAATGAATAAAAGTGAATCAGTCTCTGTGCGTAGACGAGATGCAAACAATTCCCCCATGCAAAATAAAATTCAAATGGTTGATCTTCTTTCCCAGCACAAAAAGCTGGAACAGCCTATTCTCGCCGCTATTCAGCGGGTAATAGACTCATCCGCCTTTATCAAGGGGAACGAGGTAGCCATTTTCGAAAAGAAACTGGCGGAGTTTTTGCAGGCAGATTATGTAATCGCATGCGCCAACGGAACAGATGCCCTGCAAATCGCGCTGATGGCGCTCGAACTTAAGGCTGGTGATGAGATCATCATCCCTGCATTTACCTATGTCGCTACCGCGGAGGTGATAGCGCTTCTTGGCCTGCAGCCGGTGATGGTGGATGTCGATATGGAGACTTTCAATATCTCCATCTCGGGGATTGCAAAGGCCATCACCTCACGCACAAAAGCCATCATTCCCGTGCACCTCTTCGGCCAATGTGCCGACATGGAGCCAGTGATGAAGCTGGCCGAAGCAAACAACCTATACGTCATCGAAGACAATGCGCAGTCACTCGGCGCCACATACACCTTTTCCGACGGGACAATAAAGAAAGCCGGCACCATCGGCCACATCGGCTGCACCTCCTTCTTCCCCACCAAAAACCTTGGATGCATGGGCGACGGCGGAGCTATCATGACCAACCTTCCGGCGCTGGCCGAAAAGATCCGGATGATCGCCAACCATGGTCAGAAGAAAAAATATTACCATGAAGTTGTAGGCTGCAACTCGCGCCTCGATACCCTGCAGGCTGCCATCCTGAATGTCAAACTTCCTCACCTTAATAGTTACCTGGAAGCACGCAAGGCAGCAGGTGTGTTCTACCAAAAGGCGCTGGAAAATTTCGACTATGCGACACTGCCTGCCTATTTGCCTGCCACACCGACCACCTGCAACCAGTTTACATTGAAAATAAAAGATGGACTACGGGATCAGTTGCGGGAATACCTTGCAGGAAAAGGGATCCCAACCATGATCTATTACCCTTTGCCGCTCTACAAACAACAGGCATTCAGCAAATATGCACCGGCCGGTTTCTCCTTGCCCGTCACTGAAAAGCTTTGTGAATCAGTTCTTTCTCTTCCCATTCATACAGAGATGACGGAGGAGGAGCTGTCGTATATCTCCAATACTATTCTTGACTTTAAGAAAGACTAGGAGACTTGGGGACTAGGAGACTTGGGGAGTGGTTACGTTGACCATTTTTCGGGACTCATGATCATGGTGATAATTTGTCTCTCGAGTTGTTCATACTTTTCATCCAGTTCCTGAACGGTTCTATCCTCCAAATATCCAAATGCAACGGCAAAACTAAGCCACACTTGTGTTTCTGCTGCCTCACCTTCACTCTCTTAAATATACAGAATTTTAACGAATTTTCCAAACAAACCACTCCCCAAGTCTCCTAGTCCCCCAGTCCCCTAGTCTTTTTACTTTCATCTCATGAACAACATCCTCAATAAAATCACCACCAACTCCCTCCACGTCGGCATCGTCGGTCTTGGATACGTGGGGTTGCCACTTGCCGTCTCATTTGCCTCGGCAGGTGTTAAGGTTACCGGCTTTGACAAATCGGCCTCCAAAGTTGATAAAATCAATGCCGGCGAAAACTACATC
>JAVHPO010000135.1:0-4428 GCA_036170635.1 Prolixibacteraceae bacterium
TTCAATTATTTACCTTTCGACTTCGCTCAGGGACCGATAACTTTTCAAACATTTCAAACAAGAAAAACATTTTAAACAAATAATAGATTACATGAAATTAAACATCGCAGTTTTGGCCGGAGATGGAATCGGGCCTGAGATTGTAGCACAAGGCCTGAGAGTAACCGAAGCTGTCGCGAAGAAATTCGGACACGAACTGCATACAGAAAAGGCGCTGGTTGGAGCCGTTGCCATTGATGCCACTGGCAATCCATACCCCGATGAAACCCACGAACTTTGTATGAAATCGGATGCTGTACTCTTTGGCGCCATTGGCCATCCGCGTTTCGACAATGATCCGTCTGCAAAAGTCCGTCCGGAACAAGGACTTCTGGCCATGCGCAAAAAGCTGGGGCTCTATGCCAACATCCGTCCGCTAATCACCTTTCCGTCTTTGCTGGATAAGTCGCCGCTCAAAACCGAACGCATTGAAGGGGCCGATTTTGTGGTTATCCGCGAATTGACCGGAGGGATGTATTTCGGCGAACCGCAGGGACGCAGCGAAAACGGCGACACCGCTTACGACACCTGCATATACACCCGCATGGAGGTAGAACGCATCCTGAAACTTTCGTTCGAATTCGCCATGAAACGCAAAAAACGACTCACGGTAGTCGATAAAGCCAATGTTTTGGCCACCTCCCGCTTGTGGAGACAAATTTCCAAAGAGATGGAACCCCAGTACCCTGAAGTTGAAGTGGAATACATGTTCGTCGACAATGCTGCCATGCAACTGATTCAGTGGCCAAAACGTTTCGATGTGATGGTGACTGAAAATATGTTTGGGGATATCCTCACCGACGAAGCCAGCGTGATAGCGGGTTCGATGGGAATGTTACCTTCGGCTTCCATCGGGGTACACACCTCGGTCTTTGAACCCATCCATGGTTCTTATCCGCAGGCAACCGGCAAAAATATCGCCAATCCATGCGCGACCATCCTTTCAGTAGCCATGCTGTTCGAATATGCCTATTCGCTCAACAAGGAGGCAGCCCTTATCAGGAAAGCCGTCGAGGCATCACTGATAGCCGGAGCCGTAACCGAGGATCTGACCAACGACAAATCCAAAGCGCTTTCGACCTCAGCCGTGGGAGATTGGATTGTGGCATATATTCAAAAATAATGAATATTGAATGATCAATAATGAATGGAAGGAGCGATTCTTCCATTTTTTATTTGTATCTGTTGCTACTGTTCAGATGCTTCTGAAAAGCAATATCGTAACATTTTCCATTGATAGAAAATTAAATAATCAATATCTTGCATTATCAATGTTTATTATCTTACATTTGTAATGTATATTATCTAACTTTTATAATGTTAAAATGCTTAAAGAGGTTCTGAAACAAATCATTCTGTCACAACAAGCGTGGCTCATTCCTGAAGAGAAAGAGATTCAACGGGAGCAGTTTGACAGATTTCTGACGCTACCACCCTTTGCTTACATCCTGACCGGCGTGAGGCGATCAGGGAAAAGCACCTTGCTAAAACAGATCATGCGGCAACATGCTTGTGTAAACTATTTCAATTTTGAAGATAGCCGTGCAGCTGGATTTGAACTCTCTGATTTTGTGACTTTAGAAGAATTGTTTCTTGAAATCAGCGGGAACAATTCCATCCTGTTTTTTGATGAGATTCAAAATGTAAAAGAATGGGAGAGGTTTGTCAGGGAAGCGGTTGACAGGAATAAATGTTTAGTCATTACCGGATCAAATGCCAATATGCTGAGTCGCGAACTTGGCACAAAATTAACCGGCCGTCATCTTGATTTCACAGTGTTTCCCTTCTCATATTCCGAATATCTCACCTATTTTGATTTGACCCCATGTGCGCAAACTTTTGAATTGTTTCTTGCACAGGGAGGTTTTCCAGGCTATCTGAATTTCGGTAAAGGGGAGATGCTTTCTACACTCGTGTCCGATATATTGTTCAGAGATATTTTTATGCGTTACAATCTGAGGAATCAGGAGGTTTATAAGAGGATTGTACAATTTCTTTTAAGTAATGTAGGGAAAGAAATCTCATCCAACAATCTGAAAAATACATTTGAAATAGCTTCAACCACTTCTGTTTTGGAATTTCTTGGTTATCTGGTAGATGCATACCTTTTGTTTCTTGTTCCAAAATATGATACTTCGCCGAAAGTACAAGTAAGAAATCCAAAAAAGATCTATGCCATTGATCAAGGGCTGGTAAACTTTTCTTCGGTTTCAGGATCTCCTGATTATGGCAGATTATTTGAAAACACAATATTCCTGCACCTAAAACGTACCGGAAAGGAAATATGGTACTTTAAGGGGAAGAAAGAATGTGATTTTATTTATCGTGACAGCGGCAAGAACCTCACCGCCATTCAGGTTTGCTGGCAAGTAGACCAAATTAATTTAAAAAGAGAGTTGGATGGAATAACTGAAGCAATAACAGAACTTAAACTTAATTACGGAACAATTATAACATTTGATCAAGAAGACAAAATAGTGCAGGAAAACTTTACTGTCAACTTGATCCCGGCCTGGAAATGGCTAATGCTGAAATAGTTATGAGTTATGAGTTATGAGTTATTATGGATTAGTGGTTTATAAACTACAGTAATGCTGCTAGTTGCGTTTAATAACTCATAACTCATAATTCAAAGGTATGGCTTAATCACCCTCATCCATGCTTTGTACCCTTCGCCCAACAGGTGCAACCCATCGTTGGTGTACATGGGATTGAGCAAATCGTCGTTGGGATTTTTCAGTTCACTGAACAGATCCACGTAGGTGGCGCCCAGTCTTGGACAGATAGTCCTAAGTCGTTCGTTGAGATCTTTCACCTGGGGAGTCCGGCTTGTGTGATTTGCGAAGGTTTTGAAAGTATTGTTCACTGGCAAAATACTCTGAACATAAACTTTCGTCTTCGGCGATTTTGTGCGAATGGTTGAGACAATTTTGCAAATATTGACGTAGACCGTATCCGGAGAGATGTTCCTGGAGAGATCATTGATCCCGATCAGCAAAAAGACTTTGGCGGGCTGGACACGGGTCACCTGGTACAAACGGAAGAGTACACCCTCGCTGGTGTCGCCACTGATACCCCTGTTTTTGGCACGCGGATTTCCAAGCAATTCACTCCATTCCGAACCATCGGTAATGCTGTTTCCCAAAAAGATGATCTCATTCTTCGTATCCGGCAGAATTTCGAAAAGGGATTTCCGCTGATCGTAATAGGTTCCGAATTTGGAAACCTGGCCCAACGAACTCAAAGCAACAAACAACAACAGAACTGAAAATGATTGACGCATGACTGTGGAATTTTAAAATATGCAAATAAACTCCTTGACAATTAATTTTTTAAACTTATAAAAAATAACCACAATAGGCACATAGTTCACAATAGATTCTAATGTGTCCTATGTGCCTATTGTGGTTAAATTAAAAATCCATAAATAGCAGATTTAGTCTTCTGTCTTGTCCGCAAATTTGGGTTTTAAAACTGTCAATTGCAAGACTATTGCCATGATAACCGGAATGGCGAGCAAAGCCACATCGTGACCCAGGCTACCGGCATCGGTGGATTTTCCAAGCACAACAGTAATCACTGCACCTGCAGAGATCCCTGCCATGTTCATCAAGCCATATGCGGCTGCCCTATGACGCGGTGAAACAAATTGACAGAGAATTGGCATGCTGTTAGCATCAAACATTCCGAAGCCTAAACCAAAAAGAACGGCTCCCCCGATGACGCCAAAATATCCGGTTCCATACCCAAGAAACACCAAAGCAGGAACCATCATACTCAGACCAATAACGCCAGTATAGATTCTGCCCTTGATATTCACATCCATCCAACGGTCGGCCATCATACCGCCCAGTATAACACTTATCAAGGAAGAACCTGCGATCGTGATCGTCGCCATCGGTCCGGCGATCGACATATCAATACCCAGTGTTGAGGAAAAAAGTGTCGGCATCCAGCTTTTGACAGCCCATCCGGGAAAACTGGGTGCGGTAAAATAGAAAAGAACCACCCAAAAGCTCATGTTGCCGAAGATAATACCGAGACTGCTCCTGACCGATTTTAAACCATCTGCAAATGTTGATTTTTTAGATGCAGGAATTTGGATCCGGATATCTTTCAGGAAGAATACCAGAATCAAACTGTAACAGATTCCAACCAGGCCAAACAGGTGGAATGCCTGCTGCCACGAATAGGAGTGCGCGACAGTAGCACCGAATCCACCCAATGCCTGTCCAAGGTAAAGACCAGAAAGGTGAATTCCCACTGCCAGCGAGCGGGTCGACCCCCTGTGGTAATCGGCAATCAAAGCCAACCCTGCCGGGATGTACAACGCCTCACTGATCCCCATCAGGGCACGCAGCGCGTACAACTGGTCAAAACTTGTCGAAT
>JAVHPO010000136.1:0-4402 GCA_036170635.1 Prolixibacteraceae bacterium
TAACTCCGGGAGAAACCGTTCATGTTCTTGTAACGGAGCGCGGTACATGCGTAAATCCTGCTTTTCCGGAATTGGAAGCCAATCTTCGCAAAGCGGGGCTCAACATCAAGGATATCCATGACCTTGAAATCGAGGTTGATAAGATAACGGGTATCCCGGCGCCACTCGAGTACACCGATAAAATTGTGGGTGTCGTGGAATACAGGGATGGAACGATTATTGATGTGATCCACCAGCTTAAGGAGAAGTAGGGGAGCAGAGGGCATAGGGCAGAGGGCATAGAGCAGAGGGCATGGGGCATGGAGCATAGGGCAGAGGGCATAGAGCATAGGGCAAAGTGCATAGAGAAATGAGACCGGTCCCAGAGCGAAGCCGAAGGGGAGATGGGGTGAAGGGGCGAGTGCGACTCCGGGGTTAAGCCGCGTAGTGGCGACATCATGGTAGCCAGGGGTAAAGTCCCGCAGGTGCGGGAGAACCCCTGGTAAATGAACGCAGAAGGTGCACCGTCCGTGGTAGAATCCTGAAAGTTGGTATTTGGATAGTTTCGGACGGAAAAAACTCAAGGCAGAAAGAAGTTGGCAGAGAGTTAGGACAGGGAATAAATTAATTTAGGAGGAACAGAATCGAAATACTACGATCCATATTGATTGCCCGGGAACAAAGGGCGCTTCTGAAAAGTAAAATAGCAGGAAAGGGATATCCGTGCGTGAGTTTGAGTTTAAATGTTCCGGGTTTTCCCAAGAGCAATCCTGCCGTTAACAATTTTTTCAAATACTGCCTGCAGGACATGCAATTCATGCTAAAATCTCATTTGGTAGAAGTTCATAACGACGAAACCATTGAAATGTGCGATGAAGCAGGGGATTTTTTTGTGGCGCCATTTACTGCCGGTAAATTGGGCATCATTGAGCTAAAGCAAATTTGTGAGGATTTTGAAGAGAGTCATCCGCTTGGCAGGTACATCGATGTGGATGTGAATGATGAAAAGGGTAAATGCATCTCTTCAGGAAAATCAAAATTGTGCTTTTATTGTCAGGTAAAACCGGCCATCGAATGCCGGCGCGGGCAGGCACACGATATGGTAGAGTTGCGATCCCTGATGTTTTCTAATATGGGGGAATACTGCAACAGGCAAAGAGAATCTATCCTCTCGAAGCAACTCGCCTCTTTGGCGCTGAAAGCGCTGCTTTATGAGATTTCTCTCACACCAAAACCGGGGTTGGTTGACAGGTTAAGCAATGGCAGTCATGCAGACATGAATTTTCTGACTTTTGCAGATTCATCCGCAGCCATATCCTTTTACTTTGAGGAGTTGGTGCAGGCAGGATTTGCTTTTCAGGATGAAGCGTACATCCGGGCATTGCCAATCATCCGGAACATTGGTTTACGAATGGAGGCAGCCATGTTCCAGGCGACAGGTAACATCAATACGCACAAAGGATTGATCTTTCTGATGGGGCTCACGTTGTTCTCTTGCGGAAAACTGTATAGCAGCCACAATCAATTCGATCCGGAAAATTTTCGTAGTATTGTCAGGGATATTTCCCGGGATATTGTGAAACGGGAATTAATGGAGGGCAAACCGTCAAATTCCACGCATGGATTGGAAGTATTTCATTCCTCAGGATTCAGCGGCGCCCGTGGTGAAGCAGAGGGAGGTTTCCGCAGTGTATTTGAGGTAGGTTTGCCTTATCTGGCGGCGGAAACCCAATTAAACGATACTGCTATGAGCAAGTGTTTTCTTGCTATCGCCTCAGAAAACATGGATACGAATATTCTTTTCAGGGGTGGGCAAGATGTATTGTTGAACTTTCAAAAGCTATGCAAAGCTGCATTGGAAGATTTTACTGATTCAAATTATCAGGAGATCGAAGAATTCTGTAGAAATGAATACATTTCGCCGGGCGGATCGGCCGATTTGCTTGCGCTTTCAATTTTTTTCTGGTCAGTTATGAAATGTGAATCGCCATTTTTTATTTCTCCATTGATACAAAGCTATGACATTTGAAGATACAGATTTCAGGCAAGAGACCCTTGACCTTAACAATCCCTTTGATGTAAAACTGGTGACTGGATTCCTCCTCGAACTTGGATTTGAGTTCGATCCTTTGGATGTTGAGAGTACCATGATTGTCTACAACCTGAAGGGGGAGCTTGTCGGTACCGGTTCACATCAGGGCCGGATCTTGAAATATGTGGCTGTTTCCCCAAAATTCCGTGACTCGACCGCTTTTGCCTTGATCGTTACTTACATGACTGAGAAACTCCTGAAAATTTACAAGCACACCTTTGTATTTACACGCCCTGAGAATTCTGTCAGGTTTCGTGGGTTAGGTTTCACTGAGATTGCCTCCTCGCCACCTTTGTTTACGCTCCTGGAGTTTGGCTTCGAGTCAATTTTCACCTATCAGGATTATCTTAAATCGGTGAAACAAAAGACCGAAACCACATCAATTGCATCCATCGTTGTCAATTGTAATCCTTTTACCAACGGACATTTATTTCTGATAGAAAAGGCTGCTGCTGAGAATGAATTGGTCTACCTGTTTGTGGTTGAAGAAGATCTCTCTGCCTTCCCTTTTGCTATCAGATGGGAATTGATCAAAAAGGGAATTGCCCACTTAAAGAATGTCCTGATGGTTCGTGGCGGGATGTACATTGTTTCGGGATCCATCTTCCCTGCTTATTTTCTGAAGAATGAAAATGTCAGCGATGTAATGGAAAAACAAGCAGAGCTGGATGTCCGGATTTTTGCCGAATATGTTGTTCCGGTTCTCGGTATTAAAAAGCGTTATATAGGGACAGAAAATTATTGCGCAACCACGGCTGCCTACAACAAAGCCATGAAAAAGATTCTCCCTTCTTACGGAGTTGAAGTGGTTGAATTGATGAGAAAAGTCGCTATTTCAGGCTCTTCTGTTCTCCCTGATTTTATCAGTGCCTCAAAAATCCGACAAGCCATAAAAATGGACAGATTGGACGATTTTCAGGAATTTCTCCCAGAATCCACCCGTGAATTTCTTTATTCAGATGATTCGCTCGAAATACGAAATAAAATTAAGCAAGGAGAAGGGAGGCATTAATTGGTTGCATTTTAATACAGAAAATTCTTCTTTTATCTAATTTTAAGTAAATTTGAGTAAAATAAATCGTCATGGGTTCTGAAGGGATTCAAAATAGTATCATAAGAAAAGTATTGGATTCAAAAGATGATGCTCTACTCAATTATCTCAACCAGCTTTTGAGCGAAGAGGGAGAGAGTGAGCAATATTTCTTATCTGCTTCAGAGGAAAAATTAATTTCTGAAAGTATTATCGATTATAAGGCAGGTAAAGTCGTTTCAAATGAAGATGTTATCTTAAGGAATGAAGAATGGTTACAAGAATAATCTGGACAATTCAGGCAGATTACATCTTTACGAAAATCCTTGAATTTTATATCGAGAGGAACGGATCCAAAACTTACAGTCGTATACTGAATCATCGAATTCAATCTTTGGTTAAAATAATATCCAAACAACCTTTTATTGGAAGCAGGACAAATTTCGAGAATGTCAGGGTTTTTACCCATTCAGATTATAAAATTTTCTATCAATTGGATAATCATTGTATTATTATCCATTTAATATGGGATTGCCGGCAAAATCCGGAATCTTTGAAACTCAGAAACCATGAGCGCCTTGTATGAACAATTAATCAGTTGCCTGCAAGCAGGAGCAAGTATTCAGACTGGATCATTGCTCTTTACCAAGGGCTCTGCCCCACAGGTCCCGGGGGCTATGGCCATTTTCGAAAAGGAGAAGGTGTTGGACGGCACCCTTGGCGGAGGATTGCTTGAGGCTGAGGCGCAAAAGGTGGCTGCTTTGTCGGCTTCCACCCGGGAGAGTGTTTTGCAATGGGTTCATTTCCAGTCAGAACTGGATGATCAGACCGGAGCCATTTGTGGAGGCAGCGCGCTGTTTCTGGTCGATGCAAATCCCGGGCGCCATCTTGAGGTTTACAGGCAATTGCTTGATTCAATGCATCGCCGTAAAAGCGGGGCGTTGTTTACCCTAATCCAAAATTCAGGCAGTCAGATATTGGACCTTAAACGCAGCTGGATTGAACAGCAGGATACTCTTCCTGATACAATAGCACCACTTCTCCTTTCTGAAAATATAGATGTTAAACAATTAATTGACAGCAGGACTCCCTGTTACATTGAAACGGCCGGAGATAAGGAAGAAAAGACGATCCTCTTCATCGAACCCATCCTGCCAATCCCACAGCTGATCATCGCAGGGGCCGGGCATATCGGGCAGGCGCTCTGCCGGATCAGCAGTCTGGTAGATTTTGAAATAACAGTAGAAGATGACCGGAATGAACTTGAAGTATCTTCAAGGTTTCCTGAAGCTTCCAGGGTT
>JAVHPO010000137.1:0-19753 GCA_036170635.1 Prolixibacteraceae bacterium
ATTATCTTATTTACGGTCATCTGCAATAAGATAATAGATACCGATCTCCTTACATCCACCTTTCTACTAAGATTAATTACATAAATAAGGTTTATATTATCCTGATTGCGCTCATGGACCGGTATTGCTAGGGACTGGCACTTAATCTCATCGTCCCCGTCTCCCCGTCGTCCCCGTCCCCCTCAATCCGTCTTTGACACGGTAATGGCATATTTCTTCATTTTGCGGATCAGAGCATCTCTTGAGATTCCCAGCTGATTCGCCGCTTCTGTCTGGTTAAAATGACACTCCTTCAGGGTATCCTGAATAAATTGCTTCTCTTTGATTTGTAAATCGCTGAGAGACTGGGTCTTTATTGGAGGAGGAGTAGGTGGTGCGGCAGGCCTGGCATAGACGTTGAAATCCTCAATGTTTAGCTTGTCACCTTTGGAAAAGATGATGGCACGTTCAACCATGTTACGTAATTCCCTTACGTTTCCGGGAAAGCTGTAATGGGAAAGTTCATCTAAAATAGATTTTGAAATGCCTGGAATGGGTTTGTTCATTTTTTGGGCAAATTCAGATACAAAGTTTTCCAGCAATGGTTTGATGTCTTCGGTCCGCTCGCGAAGCGGGGGGATATGGATCTGAAGGACATTAAGCCTGTGCAGCAGGTCGAGCCGGAAGCGCTTCTCCTTCACCATCGAATCGAGACTGTAGTTGGTAGCCGAGATGATTCTGAAATTGGTTTTGATAGGCGCGGTATCACCAACACGGGTGATGACCTTCTCCTCAATTGAACGCAGAATCTTGGCCTGTAGGTTGAGTGGCATATCCGCGATCTCGTCCAGGAAAAGGGTTCCCTCATCGCTGATTTCAAAGAACCCTTTTTTATCGGCGATGGCGCCAGTAAATGAGCCTTTTTTGTGGCCGAAAAATTCGCTTTCCAGTAGCGAATCAGTGATGGCGCTGCTATTTACGGCACAAAATAGATTTTTCTTGCGTGAACTACCATAATGGATAATCCTGGCAATATTTTCCTTGCCGGTTCCGCTCTCGCCGGTAATCAGCACGTTCGTGTCAGGATATTGGGCGGCCATCATGGCTTGCTCGAGAATTCTTTGAATGGCAGACGATACCCCGATGAACTGCCTGTTGATCTGCTCCTCCATCGATTTTGATATCAACGAATTTTTCTCTTCGGCAGTTTTTAGTTTGTGCTGCAGAATCAGGAATTTTTGGGAACGTTCGATGGCAATCTGAATATCGATATGGCGGAATGGTTTGCGCAGATAGTCGAAAGCCCCCAACCGCATGGCCTTGATAACTGTCTCCATATCGCCATGACCTGAGACGATGATCACCTCGAGCATTGGCTTTTCGGCTTTTACCTTTTTCAAAATATCCAGACCATCTGCACCGGGCAGCCGGATGTCGAGTATCAAAAGGTCGACCGGATTTTTGTCAAGCATCGCCATACCGTCAGCAACAGTATTTGCTTCATAAACAACGTGTCCTGAGAGCTCCAAAAATTCGGCCAGCTCTTCCGTGAAATGTTTCTCGTCGTCGAGAATAAGTACCCTGATTTTATCCTTGTCCATACGTTTCAGATGTTTGAAATGTTTTTTTAGTTTGAAAAGTTTGAAAAGTTTGAAATGTTAACGCTTCCATACGAAGATAAAAGGTGACATAAATCAATCTAATCCAGTTATTTATCAGACAATACATAAAATAATGATTATATAAATCTTATTTTCAATAGATTATCTTAGTAGGATCTTGAGTTGGAATGATGCCTAATCTTATTATCTTATTTCAATACTATCATAAAATAAGATAATAAGATACAGTTCTCCTTACATCCATTTTTCTACTAAGATTAATTATAAAAATAAGGTTTATATTATCCTGACTGGGAGTCTCCAGTCTCCAGTCTCCAGTCTCCAGTCCCCAGTCATCCCCGTCTTCCCGTCCATTTTCACATTTTCACATTTCCACATTTTCACATTTCCCAATTTCCCCCCTCGGCTCCGCTCGGGGACCGGTTTTCATCTCTTCGCCACCGGTAACTTTATCGTCACCTTTGTCCCCTTGAGCGGTTCGCTCTGAAAGGCGATCTCACCCTTCATCTCCTTGATAATCCCAAAAGTAATAGAAAGTCCCAAACCTGTTCCTTTTCCAGCCTCTTTTGTGGTGTAGAAAGGTAACATAATTTTTTCAAGTTCTTCGGGTTTTATCCCAATTCCATTGTCCTTTACCTCGACGATGATCAGCTTGCCAAGTTGGTAAGTCCGGATGTCTACCTTTTTCTCCAAGGGGGTTTCAAGCAATGCTTCCAGCTCTTCGATGGCGTCCTTCGAATTGATTAGCAAATTGAGGATAACCTGCTCAAACTGGTAGGTATTACCGAAGGCCGGAGGCAGTGAATCACTCAGGTCGATATCCAGCTCAATCAATTTGTGCCTGAATTGTTCGGATATCATTGATACCGCATTCTTAATACTCTCATTTACCTCAAAAGAGGAGTAGATGGCATCATCCTGGCTACGGGAAAAGACCCGCACATGATCGATGATATTTTTGATACGAAAGATGTTGTCGTAGATCTTTTCGGTCTTCTTTTCGAGATAACTTTTGGGAAGCGAATCCTCTTTGGATGCGGCCAAAAGCATGTTGTCAAAGAGAATTGACAAGGTGTTCAGTGGTTGATTGATCTCGTGGGCAATGCCGGTAGCCATCTCGCCCAGGGTGGTCATCCGGTCGTTGTGGATCATCTGACGTTCCAGCTTTTTACGGTGGGTGATGTCATGAATCACGATCATAAAAGCGATAGATTCACCATCTTTCCCCTGAATTAGGGTGGTGCTGATTTCGGAAATAAACGGAACCTTGTTCTTATTCAAGAGTTTAATTTCAACGCTTTGGACCAATCCCTCTTCCAATGTTTTGCTGTAAATTTCCCTAAAACTGTTTTTTAAACCCGGGGGCATAAACCGAAGAATATGTTTGCCTATCAATTCATTCTGTGAATCAGAGCCATACAACTCAATGCCAATTTCCGATACATCCGTAATTATACCCCTTAAATCGACAATAATGATCCCTTCAGGCGAGGCATTCAGAAGGGTACGGTACTTCTCCTCCGACTTCATCAACGCGTCGGCGGCAGCTTTGTGGTGGGTAATATCCTTGCTGAAACAGAGGTATTGTTCATCGCTCAATTTTACCCCATCCACGGTGCACCATCTGATTTTGCCGTTTTTGTGCCGGAATGAAAGTTCTGCGTTTGCGGTGCCGATCTTCAGGAATTTCTGTAAAAAAGTGCTCCATTTCTCTTTGCTGGCCTCGGTAATAAGGTCATGAAAGGTCATTTCCAGCAATTCCTCCTTTAGATAACCGGTTATACTGCTAACGGCCTGATTCATTTCGAGATATCTCCCCTGTTTATTCAGGATAAAAACGCCATCCGGGGCATGTTCTATAAAACTTCTGAATTTCACCTGACTATCGGCCAATTCAGCATTGGATTTTGAGAGGTTGTCCTCAAATTTTTTCAGCAGGCTGAGGTCCTCGGGAAGATTCATCCGCTGTTTGTACAATTCAAGGAAAACGTTGATTTTACTTAGCAGGATTCCTCTGTTGACAGGTTTAAAAATATAATCCACAGCGCCCGACTCATACCCCTTCAATATTTCTACCTGATCCTGGTACACAGCAGTAAGAAATATAATGGGAACGATAGCCCCAATCCTGTTTTCGTTGATTTTTAAGGCAAGCGTGTAGCCATTCATTTCTGGCATCTGAACATCGATAATGGCAAGGGCAAGCTCCTTGTTTTTAATCAATTCCAGTGCCTTGAACCCTGAATTGGCCGAGATGATTGTGGCTTTTGCTGATTTAAGGACGATCTCCATGTATGTCAGCATCTCTTTAGAGTCATCAACAATCAGAATATAAGGTAGTTCCATGCGGCTTATGTTGTTTGAAATGTTTGAAATGTTCTTTTAGTTTAAAATGTTCGAAAAAGTACCGGTCCCCGAGCGTAGCCGAGGGGAAATGTTCGAAAAAGTACCGGTCCCCGAGCGTAGCCGAGGGGAAATGTTTAAAAAAGCGCCGGTCCCCGAGCGTAGCCGAAGGGTCGAAGGGAAATGTTTGAAATGTTACAACCCCATAAACCCTTCAAACAATTTTCAAACCCTTCAAACAATATTGGCCTAGACTAGTTTCAGTGTAAAAAAGAAAGAACTTCCCTGGTTCTCTACACTTTCAAACCATATTTTTCCCTCTTGTAGTTCGATGAGCTCTTTACAGATCAAGAGCCCAAGACCGGAACTTGATTCACCATCTGTCCCTTTTCTGGACACTTGTTCATTCAGTTTGAATAGTTTTTTACGTAAATCATCGTTCATTCCAATGCCGGTATCTATTATGGACACAAGAATTTCATTCTCAAAGACAGGCTGGGCATTTATAACAACAGATCCTTGAGCATTGGTGTATTTTAGGGCGTTGGAGATTATATTTCTGAAAACTGTTTCGGTCATCCTGATATCACAACTTATTGAATAGGATTGTTCAAGATTGAGTTCCAGCGCAATATTTTTGCGGCGGGCGGATTCATGAAACGGATCCATACATCTCATAATGAGACTATTGAGAGAGGTTGGCTCCGGGTGGTATACCGTATTTCCTCTGCGCAAAATCGACCATTCCAATAGATTTTCCAAAAGTTGGTACAGATTGGAAGCCGACAGGAACAAAGATTTTGATATTTCCTCTATTTCTGACTTCGTCATGTTGTTGATATCTTCAGACATCACCTCTGTCAATCCCAGGAAAGAGCTTAATGGGCTTCGCAGATCGTGCGCAAGGATGGCAAAGAACTTATCCTTTTCAGCATTGCTTTGCAAAAGTTGTTCGTTATGCAATTTAATACGCTTCTCACTTTCCATCAAGGCATCCTCGGAAGTTTTTGTTTTGGTGATGTTGTTGACAGTAGTAATGAAATGAAGTGGAAGACCGCTTGCATCCCTGTGCAGGAAGGTATGGATATCTGCCCATATGATGGAACCGTTTTTGTGGAGATATCTTTTCTCCCAACGAACGGATATTTCTTCACCAGCGAGAATACGGTCTATTATGGCATGGTTGTAAGCAATGTCATCGGGATGCGTGTATTCGTCCCATCGTTTATCAACCAGTTCCTCCTCTGAGTATCCAAGCATCTCACAGAATGCAGCATTGGGATGAAGTCTTGAACCCAAAGAAGTGATGGACATCCCTACAACCGAATGTTCGAAGAGGTCTCTGAAAATTTCATCTCCGTTAATATTGTCTGGAATATCCATATTGAATTTAAATAGTTTCTGCTTCTTAATTAGTTTTAGCTGATAGGAAGTGAAATATGAAAGATAGACCCCATTCCTTTACTTGAACTCAATTTTATCTTTCCGCCAAGAAGGGTGACGATTCCCTTCACGATAGAGAGCCCTAAACCACTTCCCTCATAAAGTCTTGTTGATGAAAAATCTTCCTGCATAAAGGAGTCGAAGATCGATTCTTGTACATTCTCTGCGATTCCAATTCCGGTATCCTTCACATAGATGGTCAAATATCCAACTTCCATTTTCAATCCAATGACAATAGATCCCCGTTCAGTGAATTTCAATGCATTGCCAACCAGATGATTTAAAATTTTATGAATCAATTCAGGATCAGAATAGATGGTTGTTTGTATGAGTTGAGCCGGGATTTCTGCGCTAATTGAGAGACTTTTTGCTTTGCAAGGTAGCTCATATTCAAAAATTATCTCTTCGATTTTTTGCGACAGGATGAAATGTTTTGGATTAATCTCTTGATTTCCAGTGACAATCAGTGAAATGTCAAGATAGTCATCGATGGTACTGATCAACCTCTCGCTACTCTCCTGAACAACTGTAAGGAACCTGTTTTTTTCTTCGAGCGACAACTGTTCATTCGCAATGATCTCGCCAAAACCGATGATTCCATTCAACGGAGTTCTTATTTCATGGGATATGTTGTTCATGAAGGCTGTTTTCAGCCTGTTGCTGGCTTCGGCCTTAATTCGGGCTTCAACCAGGGACTGCTCTATGGTGATCTTTTCCTGCAAATTGGCAAGCATGCCGGTGAAGATTTTGAGTGAAGAGATGTCTGAATCGCTCCATTTTTTGTTCACGCTTACCGTACTAAATCCAACAAATCCCAAACAATTTTTTTGGGAAATCATTGGAATAGTGATAATTGATTTGACCTTGGAGGAGTTAACAAAGAGATGAATCTTATTTTCGGGTTCAAGTTTTGTGAGATTTTTGACAATGGTTGGCTCACCACTCTTATGCTTTTCTACCCAATCTGAAACAAGTGATATTGAAATTTTTGCACGGTTTTGGATAAGTGGTTGGACATTCTGACTGCACCATTCATGGGTGTTTAACATGGTTTCATCGTCAAAATTGTATCTGAAAATATAGGCACGATCAACACCAATATATTCTCCAACCTGGCGCAATGAGTCGTTAATAACTTCATTGGATTCCAATTCTGCGATGTAGATAAAACGTGAAGCAAGATTCATCAGAATTTTTTGAAAACCCGACTGATACAGAAGATCGTGTCTCATTTCGAAAGATTCAGTCACATCACGGATAATGGCCAAAACATGTGATTTGTCCAACCTCGAAAGTCTTACTTCATAGTGCTTGATATTTTCCAGAAAATTCATTTCAAATTGATGCGTGATCAATTCGCTTGTATGAAGGCAGTTATCCAATAATTTGCTTAGTTCAACGGCCTCATCAGGGTTAAAAAGATGTTGAATAGAAGCACCAACAACCTCCTCTTTCGTTAAGAAAAGGCGATCACTACTGGAGAAAAAGAAATCAGTGAAAATGCCCTTGCTATTGATAACGAGCATGATATCCGGCATGGCCTGTATGATGGCATCCAATTTTGAGGAAGTAAAATTTCGTTCCCTCTCGGTGTTGATCAGATTAGATACATCTTTGATAACAACCAATTTTCCGTATTCATTTTTGCTGGAATTTTGCAGTTCAATAATCTGAATATCATAGAAATATGCTATATCTCCTTCTAAATGACCTGATTCCAGTTTGCCTGATTGGTTGTTCTGGATGAATTGCATCACCTCCGGCCAACTCCTGAGGAGCTCGGGAATCTCTTTCCCCAGGTCAGAATTCATAAGACTAAATTGCTGTGAGGCAGCAACATTGTAATCAATCAGCCGATTGTGGTGGTCAAAAACGAGTACCTGATCCTGAATTTTTTCGAACAATCTTGTTCGGGCAATCGGAACCAGTTCGAATAGTCTGAAGCGTACGAGGGCGAAATAAACAACAATTCCTGTCAATGTGAATGTGAACGATACCGGATCTATGCCAAAGGGAATAAGGTGCATCTGGTAGGCAAGATACCCAACGAATGGGAAAATAGTTGCCAGCAGCAAAAAAACAATTTGTCGCCTGTATATGGGAGCTGCATTTTTCAACATTCTGCCAAGTATGAACAAGGCAAGCAGCATGGTAACAATAGTGTAAACCTGATGGACATAGTACCAAATTGCCGGGCTGAAGGAGAAAGCAGGGAATGGTCCATCAAAGTTTATCGCCTCTCTTTTGTAGAAGAGGTGATGGTATTTGTTTGTAAACACGAATATCATGGTAATAATCGGGATAGCAAACAGAATACTCTTATTTCTAAAGGTCAGCCATTTGCTCTTTCCAGAAAAGTTAAGGGCAAACATCAGGTAGAAAGCAGATAGGAATGGAATGCCAAAATATTCAAAATGGTAGTACAAACTGATCTCCTGAATGGTACTGAAGGAGATCTCAAAGGAGTAAAAGAAGGAGTAAATTGCATTGGATACAAAAAGCAGAACGACAGATTTTGTATGCTCAGAATAGTATTTATTCCACAATAAGAATGCTAATATCGTCATTATCAGGAAGGATGATAGTGAGATAAGGGCAACTGGGTTTAAATAAAAGGTCGACTGAGGCATCTTCAGCAGGTATCAAATGAGTCTGTGAAAATACAAAAAATACATATATCTGTTATTTGAGTTCCAATGAGTTTTGTTACTAAATTTAAAGAGAACTGTTTCCCATATTTTATAAAATTTCTGTTTAACAATTTTTGGTTTTAATTGTTGAATGAGAAGAGGAAAATCGTTGGGAACATTAGGTAACTTTCCCAAGAATCCTTATTTTTGTACTTTAAAAAAAATAGTTCGAAAATTTAATATTTCACCAATGGATTTGCTTGAAAAGATCAAGAAAAACGCTGTAAGGCTTCAGAACCATATTGTTTTGCCCGAAGGTAAGGAGATAAGAACATTGAAGGCGACAGAACTAATTCTCAGGGATAAAATAGCTACAATAACCCTGTTGGGTAACCAGGAAGACATTAAAGCAGCCGCGAATAAGGAAGGAATTTCCGTTTCAGGTGCCCAAATTGTGGATCCTGCTACCGACAGTCGTAGGAAAAAATATGCGGAGATTATGGTTGAACTACGCAAAAATAAAGGATTGACCATCGAAAAAGCATATGAATTGCTGAACGATCCGCTCTACTTTGGTGTCATGATGATCAAGGCCGGAGATGCAGATGGAGAGGTGGCCGGAGCGATCAATGCAACCGGAGATGTATTAAGACCTGCATTTCAATTTGTGAAAACCTTGCCGGGAGTTTCCGTCGTATCAGGTCTGTTTTTTATGATTTTCAAGGACAAAAATATTGGCGACAATGGCATGCTGGTTTTTGCCGATTGTGCGGTTATGCCTGATCCTGACGCATTTCAACTAGCTGAGATTGCAGTAACTACGGCAGCTTCTGCAAAAGCAATTGCCAACATTGAACCAAGAGTAGCCATGCTCTCCTTTTCAACAAAGGGGAGTGCACAGCACGAACTTGTCGATAAAGTTGCGCAGGCGACAAAAATTGCATCTGAGCGGAATCCCGATTTGTTGATTGATGGGGAGATGCAACTGGATGCGGCCCTTGTACCTGAAGTTGGACAGTTAAAATCTCCTGGGAGTAAGGTGGCTGGAAGAGCGAATGTACTGATTTTCCCCGGTCTCGAATCGGGAAATATTGGCTACAAACTGGTACAGCGATTGGCCGGTGCTGAGGCAGTGGGTCCTGTTTTGCAAGGTATGGCTGCTCCCATCAATGACCTTTCGCGTGGTTGCTCGGTAAGCGATATCGTGAACATGGTGGCGATAACCGCCAACCAGGCAGGTACAAAAAGTTTATAATGGTTGAAGGGTTTGAAATGTTTGAAATGTTAAACCCTTCAAACCCTTCCCTTCGGCTACGCTCAGGGACCGGCTCTTTGCCAAACATTTCCCTTCGGCTACGCTCAGGGGCCGACGCTTTATCAACATTATAAACTAAAGAAACATTTCAAACTAAAGAAACATTTCAAACAATATAAAAAGAGATTCCATGGACAATATAATAGTTGAGCATATCGAAGATTTTGGTCTGAGTAAGAAGCAGCACCAGCATACCCTTTTTTCAAAAATCGGGATCGTTGGTTGCGGGAAAGACGGTCAGAATATTGCCAGAATTGCCAGTGCGTATGGCATCGAGGTAATTTTTATTGAACTTTCGGAAGAGAGAATTAAAAATGCATACGAACAACTGGCTATAGCTTTGGACAAGCGTATTGAGAACTGGGGTATGACCTCGGGGGAAAAAAAGCTGATACTCTCCCGTATCAAGGGAAGTCTGGATTACAAAGATTTGAAAGAGTGTGATTTCGTCATCGAGGTCATTCGTGCTGAGTCGAGCGCCAGAAAAATTACGGAAAGGAAGGAGGTTTTTAGGAAAATTGAAAAAGTGGTTAGTCCTGATTGTATCCTTGCCACCAATTCTACAACCATAATCATAACAGAACTTTCCTCCGAACTGGTACATCGTGAACGGTGTGTCAGTTTGCATTTCTTTGTGCAATCGCCTGAAGCGAAGATATGTGAGGTGGTTAAAGGTCTTTATACTTCAGATGAGGTATACGCAAGGGTGTTGACTTTTGTTAAGCTGGTTAACAGGCAAGCGATACCGGTTGAAGAATCAGCAGGTCTTATCTCTATCCGGCTTTATACAGCTTTGCTCAACGAAGCATGTGAAGTTTATCTGGAAGGTGTAGGTTCGCTACCCGATATCGATACTGTTTGGAAAGTTGGATTTGGGATGCGTTTCGGTCCTTTTGAACTGGCGGATATACTTGGAATTGACAAGATCAACAGGTGGGCAGAAAATCTATATTCTGAATTCGGGGATCCGAGGTACATGGCTTCTCCTGTGATAAAAAAGTTAAACAGGGCCAAACGGTTTGGAAAACACATCGGCTGGGGGTTTTATAAATATGACGAAAAAGGGAATATCATTGGGTCAACTCCAATGAATCAAGAAAAAACCAATTAATAAAATAAATGAAATACCCATGAGAAAGTATTCACACCAATCGAAAATGAATATGTGGGTATTCCATGCGACCTTAAAAAAACAAAATATATACGCATGAAAATATTAGTACTTAATTGCGGCAGCTCATCCATCAAATATCAATTTTTCTCCCTCAGTGATAATGTTTTGATGGCCAAGGGTATCGTCGAAAAAATTGGGATGAAAGGATCTTTTCTCAAACATGAAAAGGTAGATGGACAGAAGGTAATGTTTGAAGGGGAGATACTGGACCACAAAATTGGAATTGAATATATCCTTGGTGTGCTCTCAAGCGCCAAACACGGCTGCATCAAACGGCTGGATGAGATCAGTGCAGTGGGACATCGTGTGGTACATGGTGGCGAACTGTTTACTGAGAGTAAGCTGGTGAATGAAGAGGTGATAGCCGCACTTGAAAAGTATACAGAACTGGCGCCTCTGCACAATCCGCCTAACCTCAAAGGAATTTATGCGCTTAGGTCTTTGATACCGTCCATACCCCAGGTAGCAGTTTTTGACACAGCATTTCATACAAGCATGCCCAAACATGCCTATATGTACGCGATACCATACGCACTTTATAAAAAATACGGCATTCGACGTTACGGATTTCATGGTACGAGCCATCGTTATGTATCGGCCAGGGCCTGTGAGATTTTAGGTGTTAATCCCAAAGGGTTAAAAATAATAACCTGCCATCTGGGTAATGGGGCATCTGTATGTGCCATTAAGGATGGAATCTCTGTCGATACTTCGATGGGTTTTACCCCGATTGAAGGGTTGATCATGGGGACGCGTTCAGGGGATGTAGACATGGGTGTAGTCAGCTACATCATGGACAAAGAGAAAATAGGAACAAAATCGGCTTCCATTCTCTTTAACAAACATTCGGGTTTGCTGGGCATCAGTGGTGTATCTTCCGATTCGCGCGAAATCAGGGCTGCTGCTGACAAGGGTGACGAACGTTGTTTGCTGGCCATCAAGATGTTTGATTACCGGGTCAAGAAATATATTGGCGCCTATGCGGCTGCAATGGGCGGAATAGATTTGTTGATTTTCACGGGTGGCATCGGGGAGAATTCCGACACAACAAGAACCGGAATCTGTGAAGGCCTCGAATTTTTGGGAATAGAAATTGATGATCAGATCAATACAGGGTTAAGGAGCAAGGAGATCACCATCAGCAAACCGGATTCAAAGGTTAAAGTGATGGTGGTACCTACCAACGAAGAATTGATGATTGCCGTTGATACGCAGAAAATTATTGAGGAACAGAAAAGTTAAGTCCCGTCTTGCGCATCAATAAATATTTTTTGCTCTGTTTCTCTGTGATTTTTTGTATGCTACCTTTGCAAAAAAGGATAAAGGATAAAGGATAAAGGATAAAGGATAAAGGATAAAGGATAAAGGATAAAGTAAAAAGGATAAAGTGGGATACGATCTGCTTGGAAAATGTTAGCTATAAATAGCTTTGGCTTTTGGTTTTCGTGATCAACATGATTAGAGCGTTCTTCACTTTATCCTTTATCCTTTTTACTCTATCCTTCATAATGGGATTGTACACTAAACTTTCTTGACCGGAAAAAAATGATAAAGTATTTAGATGATCTGTTCCCGGCTGTTCTTCAGCGCCCAAAACGAACTCTTGTAGTTGTCAGTGCCAATGACAACCACTCAGTTGAGGCGGCCTACAATGCGGTGAAGAGTGGATTGGTTCATGCAGTACTCATTGGAGATGAGAAAATAATTAGAAATATTTGCACCGAGGAGAATTTTGATCTCTCACTTTTCAGAATTATTGACCAGCCTGATGAGAGGTTGGCCGCTTCGCTTGCGGTTCAGATGATCCGGCAAAAGGAGGGGGACCTGATCATGAAGGGTTTGATCTCGACGGATAAATTCATCAAAGCCATTCTCGACAAGGAAAAAGGATTGATGGAACCAGGTAATATATTGAGCCACGTAACTGTAATTCAGAACCAAAATTACCATAAGCTGATGATAGTCAGTGATGTTGCAGTTTTGCCGCTGCCTGATCTTGGACAGAAAGTCCAATTAATCAATTATATGGTAAAAACAGCAAACGCACTTGGCATTTCATTGCCAAAAGTGGCGGTGATTGCCCCAAGCGAACAATTGCTCGTGCAACTCGAATCTTCCAAAGACGCCGCATTTCTTACCACCATGGGTCACCGCAAGCAGATTACCGGTTGTATTATAGACGGGCCCCTGGCCCTGGATATTGCAATAGACAAGGAGTCTGCCTCAATTAAAGGGATCAAAGGTGAGGTGGCCGGTGATGCCGATTGTCTGCTCTTCCCCAATCTTGATGCGGGCAATGTATTTTACAAAACCAATATGAAGCTGGCCAAAGCCGAATCGGCTGCCATGCTGGTAGGTGCAAAAGTGCCGGTCGTACTTACCTCAAGGGGTGATTCGACCCTTACCAAACAGTATTCCATCGCGTTAGCTTCTCTTCTCTCTTAAATTCATCATTCATGGATAGTTCAGATCTTGTCAGGATATTGGTTATTAATCCGGGGTCAACCACCACGAAAATTGCCATATACGAAAATTCAATCTGTATTTTTCTCAAAACATTGCACCATTCAGTAGACGATCTGGCCGCCTATCCATTGATCGCAGATCAATATGCTTTTCGCAGGAAAAGTATTCTGAACCAGCTCGACATGGAGGGCTTGTCGTTGGATGAAGTCCATGTAGTGATTGGTCGAGGCGGGTTGACCTATCCGCTCGAATCGGGAGTTTATCTGATCAATGCGTTGATGGTGCAACATTGCAGGGAGGGTGTGATGGGTATTCATGCCTCCAACCTCGGTTCGATGATTGCCTATGACATCGCGCAGGAACATCCGGGCATGATGGCTTTAATTGCCGACCCTGTCGTGACAGACGAAATGGATGGCATCGCACGTATTTCTGGTCATCCGTTGTTTGTGCGCCGATCCATCTTCCATGCCCTCAACCAGAAAGCAGTAGCCCGTCAGCATGCCATGAAGGTAGGCCAACCCTATGAAGAGCTGGATTTGATTGTGGTCCATTTGGGAGGGGGCATCTCTATTGGTGTTCACCAGCACGGAAGGGTCATTGATGTCAACAACGCGCTGGATGGTGAGGGACCTTTCTCGCCGGAGCGGAGCGGTTCGTTGCCCGTTGGTGACTTGGTTAAGCTTTGTTTCAGTGGTAAATACAATTACGATGAGGTAATGTCGATGATTTCCGGAAACGGAGGTTACGTTGCCTATCTGGGAACCAACGATGCCCGCGAAGTAGAACTGGCCGTTCGAAGAGGAGATGAAAAGGCTACTTTTTACCACGAAGCCATGGCCTACCAAATTTCCAAATATGTTGGAGAGATGGCTACGGTTTTGAAAGGCAGAATTGACGGGATTCTAATTACCGGTGGAATTGCTTTCGACCGGAGACTGATGTCTTTGATCCGCGAAAGGGTCGAATTTATTGCCCCGGTATCAGTTTATGCCGGACAGGACGAACTCAAAGCGCTTGCCATGAATGCTTTGATGGTGGCAAGGGGAGAGGTTGAGCCAAGGGTTTATGATGGCGGTAATTTACAATAGAGATAAGGCATTGCCTTGACTCTTAAAAAATATATTAGGGAAGGAGGATGTCTCACGAGACTCATTTAACCACTAAGGGCACAAAGTACGCACTAAGGACACAAACGCATGCACGTGATTGTGAGCTATTTGAGACCTTTGTGTTTTGCCTTCGAGTCCTTCGTGGTAAAAATATATTCACTTTTGGGACAGCCTCTACAACGTTCTAATTATTAGTATTTAACTTATGCCACATGAAAAAAATATTGTTTGTTTCATTTTTGTTCTTTTTTTCGGCCACCCTCTTCGGCCAGGGTTTCGTTGCCAATTACGATGAATCCAAAATGCCTTCCTATACTTTGCCTGATCCACTGATTTTTAACAATGGGTTGCAGGTTAAAAATCAAAATGATTGGAAGAAGAGAAGGATAGAAATTGTCGATCTGTTCGAGAATGAAGTTTATGGTAGAACACCTGCCGGGAAAGTACGTCTTTCATCACAAGTGCTTTCTGAGAACAAGAATGCCTTGAATGGCAAGGCGATCAGAAAAGAGGTACAACTGAAACTTGAAAAGGATGGGGAGGTGGTACTTATGAATTTACTGATTTTTCTTCCAAAATCGGAGAGACCGGTGCCACTGTTTCTGGCCTATAATTTCAATGGAAATCATACTGTTGCAAAGGATCCCGAAATTGCCATCACTACCTCGTGGTTGAAGGGCAATGATTCGGCGGGTACCAAAGTTAAAAGTTCAGCAGAATCCCAAAGAGGTACCGATGCTTCATCGTGGCCGGTCGAGGAGATTGTTGCCAGGGGCTACGGTGTTGCTACTGTCTATTGCGGTGATGCGGATCCGGATTTTGATGATGGTTTTAAGAATGGGGTACACAAACTTTTTAAGGAGGTTCGAAATGGCTCCTCGTGGGGAACCGTTGCTGGCTGGGCCTGGGGTCTCTCCCGCGTAATGGATTATCTTGAAAAAGAAAAAGCCATCAATTCAAAGCAAGTGGCGGTATTAGGTCACTCCAGACTTGGAAAAGCAGCTTTGTGGGCAGGGGTCAAAGATCCAAGATTTGCCATTGTGGTTTCCAATGAATCAGGTTGTGGCGGGGCTGCCTTATCGAAACGTATTTATGGAGAGACAGTTGAGCGGATCAATCAATCGTTTCCTCATTGGTTTTGCGAAAATTTCAGAAAATACAACAGGAAAGAGGAGGATTTGCCGGTCGATCAACACGAACTATTGGCACTCATCGCACCGCGGCCATTGTATGTTTGCAGTGCAGCGGAGGATCTCTGGGCGGATCCAAAAGGTGAGTTTCTCTCCTGTGTAGGCGCATCTCCGGTCTATCGGCTTCTTGGTAAAGAGGGTTTTCCTGGTAAGGATTTTCCGGAATTGAACAAGCAGGTAGCCGGAACAATTGGTTACCATATCCGGCCTGGAAAGCATGCAATTACTTCCTACGATTGGGGTTGTTTCATGAATTTCGCTGATGGTTTTTTCAAAAAAAACAGGGAATGAATTTCTAAGTGATAAATTATATATTTGGAGAAACCAATCTAAGTAATTGACAATTGGCAATTGACAATTGATAATTATGCAAATTGTTGATTTTGTGAGTTATTTTAAAATCTGAATTAGACCTAAATCTATCCTTTTACTTAGATGGCGTTACGTATCCAATTAATAATCCTCTTTTTTGTAGCGATTTTATCTTTTCAGGGCAAAGGACAGGTATCGTATGGAGGTTCGCCGGCTTCTTTCAATCGTCTGAAAAATGCTACCCTACAGATTCCGGTGATTGATATGGCACCGGTAAATAATTTTGATCTTCAGCTCAGTGAGATCCAATCAAAGGCCCTGTACAAAAAACAGAAATTTGCCAAAAGTTTTGATGTCGATATATCTCCCGAAAATTCAGGCGTATGGGATAACATTGACAGAATTAAAATCTGGCGCGTGGTTATTCGATCGAAAGGCGCTTACTCCCTGAACATTTTATTTGATCGTGCCATTTTGCCGACAGGTGCTTCCATTTTTATTTATTCGCCGGATCACCGGATTTTGAGGGGGGCCTTCAATGCGAACAACGAACAGAGCTCCGGGATGCTGCCTATTTTTCCACTGGAAGGAGATGAAATTGTGGTCGAATACAATGAACCTGAAACCGTTTCGGCACAAGCTGATCTTCACATTTCAAAGGTTAACCATGGATACAAGAATGTTATTGGCACCCGGCCACTTGGCGATGCAGGTGTTTGCAACATGGATGTTTATTGTGCAGGCGCAGCCATAGTAAGTAAAGAGAAACAGGCAATCGTTCAGTTGGTGATAGCCGGAACTGAACTTTGTACCGGAACATTTGTCAACAATACAAAGCGGGATAAAACACCCTATCTTATTACGGCCGGCCATTGCATTACAAGTGCTTTGGAAGCCCAGCAAACGGTATTTTCCTTCAACTACGAAAGCCCTTTTTGTGGCACCGGCAACAGCGTCAACGGCTTTGCGGATCAGACCATGACCGGCTCTATTCTGCGGGCCCGGTCAGATTCTCTCGACTTTGCACTGGTCGAACTCGAAATGTTGCCACCACCCGAATACAGGCCCTATTATGCCGGTTGGGATCACAGCAAGACAGTTCCTTCATCGACCCGGACTATTCATCATCCCAAAGGGGATGTTAAAAAGGTCTCGATCGACAATGATTCGCCTGGTCTTTCATCTTACAGTCCGTCAGGACATGTAAACAACAGCTTTTGGTGGATCAAACAATGGGACATCGGAACAACGGAAGCGGGTTCATCGGGAGGACCGCTCTTCAGCAATGAAAATTTGGTGATTGGTTCATTGACAGGTGGTACTGCTACTTGCGAACATTCCACAGACGATTATTTTTCCATGTTTGCTTACCAGTGGAATTTCTCCTCCATAATAACCCGGCAACTGAAAAAGTGGTTGGATCCGACCAATACCGGAGAAGTGAAATTGGAAGCGATGGATCCATATACCTCCGGTTCTACCTGCGATCAGTTTTCGGATGTAGGCTTGGGCGAGAAGTACGAGCTGGCCAAATTGCCATATAGAAAAGGTTACATTTCAGGTCATAATTCGCTCAGGATAACAAGTTATGCAGAAGAGTTTAAGAAGACGGATAAGACCACGTTATCGGCCTTTTCGGTGGCCTTTTCCAAGGCTGTTACCGGAGTGAACAATAGCAACAGTTCAGTCTTATTTCAAATATACAGTGCCAATGCTGGTACGGGTATCCCGGGTACGGTATTAAAATCCATCAAAGTTCCAATCAAGTCACTGAATGCACAAGCCATGAATTTTGTGATTCTGGATCAGCCGCTTACGGTGACAGGCAAATATTTTATAGGCTACGACATCAACTACTACAATGCGGGTGACACGGTGGCGGTTTACAGTGCGGCGCCACGGGCCAACAGTGATCAGAACAGGGCTTTTTGCCTTATCGGCGGGAACTGGCAACCTTTTTACTGGGTTCCTGAGTTCAATGTGAAAACCTCACTCCTGATCAATTCCTACGGGTGCGGCACAACATTCGCTCAGGATATTCCCGGACCAACACCTGTAGGGAATACGCAGTTCAAAATTTACTATCCTAATGATCCATCCGTAAATCTTTTTTACCTGGTCAATTCGGGTAAAGAGGAGTTTGGCCGGGTTATTTTTTATGACCTTATGGGAAGAAAAATATATGAGTCCCAGCGAATGTTAACCACAGCACCGATGGAATTGAGTTGCGCTCAGCTTGGATCGGCGGTCTATTTTATCATTGTAGAGACATTGACCAAAAGAGAGGTGTTGAAAGTTAGGGTTATCAGAAGCAGATAATCATTTAATCTTCACCTTTGCACTAAAATCATTCCAATGCTGCACCGTATTGTTATTTACCTCCTTTCAATGAGCTGTTTGTGCAGTTGTTTGTCTGATCCATCCAGAAAAAAATCTTCTGTTGATAAATCCGGAATTGTCATAAATAGGGAGGCTTCCGGTTTTATAATTCAACAAAAGGAATCCTGGCTAAAGTTGACTGTGGCTAATCCCTGGCAAAAATCGACGGACAATATTTTTGAATATTGTCTTCTGAAGCGTGGCGAGAAAATTCCTGATGCATTAAAAGAGCAACAGATTATTTTCACTCCGGTCAACAGGGTTATTTGCCTTTCGACCACCCATATCGGTTTTTTGGATGCCCTTGGGGAGGTGTCGTCTATCGTTGGGTTGTCAGGGTCAAACTATCTGACCAATTCCGAAGTAAAAAAGGGTATTTCAGAGAATCGTATCCGGGAAGTTGGATATGAGCAAGGTCTTAATTATGAGATGATTATTCAGCTGAAGCCAGATGTGGTTTTTGCCTATGGCATCGGAGCTGAAATCAATACCCAGATCAATAAATTGCATGATCTGGGGATTCCGGTTGTTTTGGTGGGCGAATACCTGGAGCAGAGTCCTCTGGCAAAGGCAGAATGGCTTAAATTTTTCGGCGCCTTTTTTGAGAAAGAGGCAGTTGCCGCTTCGAACTTTGAAAAGATTAAATCCAACTACCAGGCGATCAAATCGCTTGTGGCAAAAGTGCAAGAGAGACCCACTGTCCTCACAGGTCTTCCTTTCAAAGATACCTGGTGGATTGCGGGAGGACAATCCAATTTGGCTGTGTTGATTGAGGATGCCGGCGGGAAATTTTTATGGAGGGAAAATTCGTCGAAAGAAGCATTTCCAGTATCTTTGGAAGAGGTCTTTCTGCGCGCGGCCAAAGCTGATTTCTGGATCAATTGCGGAAGTGTAAACAGCAAAAATGAGTTGCTGGCATTTGATTCCCGCTATTCCGATCTTCCGGCTGTTAAAAATCAGCAGATCTACAACAACAACCTACGTGCTGTTACTGGCGGCGGAAATGATTATTGGGAAAGTGGTGTGGTTCATCCGGATCTGGTTTTGGCGGATCTGGTGAAGATATTTCATCCGGAAATATCCGGGAATCAAGATTTATACTATTATAAGAAGATTAAGTAAATGTTTAGAAATAGTACTGTAGGTTTTGTTTTGTTGATGGGGGTTCTGGCATTGCTTTTCCTGCTGGACCTACTATCCGGATCGGTGCATATTTCTTTATCACAATCTATTTCCACTTTCTTTCATCCCTCCTCTTCCGATCCTCAGATTGCTGCCATTCTATTTCAATTCAGAATTCCCAAGGCAATTACTGCTGTTCTTGCGGGAGCAGCGCTCTCAGTAGCGGGATTGCAAATGCAGACTATCTTCCGAAATCCCGTGGCAGGTCCGGATATCCTGGGAATCAGTTCAGGCGCGAGCCTGGGTGTTGCCCTGTTTGTTCTCTCAGCCGGCTGGATTTTTGGTGGAACTCCGCTGTTTTCAATAGCAGGCTCCTGGAGTATTGTTCTGGCTGCCTGGCTTGGTGCAGGCTGCATGATGTTCCTGGTCGTGATGCTGGCTTCCAGGTTACGCGATCTGATGACTGTTCTGATACTCGGCATACTGATATCCGGTGCGGTAATGGCTGTGGTAAGTGTTTTGCAATATTTTAGCAACGAATCGACACTAAAATCGTTCATTGTCTGGACCATGGGAAGTTTGGGCAGCACCACCCGCGACCAGTTGTGGGTACTTGTTCCTGCTGTAGCTGTAGGTTTAATGGTTGCACTGTTCTCTTCTAAATTT
>JAVHPO010000138.1:0-4354 GCA_036170635.1 Prolixibacteraceae bacterium
GGGACTGGGGGACTAGGAGACTGGGAGACTGGGAGACTGGGAGACTGGGGGACTGGAAGACGGAGGGAGCTATAGACTTTGTGACGGTGTGTACTCCTAACTACCTCCATGATGCGCATATACGGTTTGGCTTGAGGGTTGGGGCGGATGTGATCTGCGAAAAGCCGCTGGTATTAAATCCCTGGAACATTGAGGCTCTTAGCACAATCGAAAGGGAGTCAGGGAACAAGGTTTTCAATATTTTTCAGTTGAGGCTTCATCCTTCGATTATTGCCTTAAAAAAACGAATAAGTGAAGGTCCAAAAGATAAAATCTATGATCTCGATCTGACCTACATCACCTCCCGCGGAAACTGGTACTACACCAGCTGGAAAGGAGACCTTTCGAAGAGCGGCGGGATCGCCACCAACATTGGCGTCCATTTCTATGATATGCTGGGCTGGATATTCGGGGAGATAAAAGTGAACATCGTCCATGTGGCATCACACGACCGGGTATCCGGATTTCTACAGTTTGAGAAAGCCCGGGTTCGATATTTTCTGAGTATCAATGAAGAGACATTGCCAAGAGCCATCCGGGAAGCCGGGAAAAGAACCTATCGCCTGCTTGAGATGGATGGCGAAGAGATCGAGTTCAGCGAGGGCTTCACCGACCTTCACACCGAAAGCTACCGCCAGATCCTGGCCGGGAACGGTTTTCCACTTCTGGATGCTATGCCCTCCATCCAATTGGTGCACGATATCCGGCACGCGATCCCGGTAGGGTTGAAGGGGGAGTATCATCCGTTGGCCCGCATGCAGACTGGGAAACATCCTTTTGAGAGAATCTGAAAAAGGAGGGGGCGACTGGGAGACGGGGTGAGGGGGAGAGTGGTCGCATAGACCATTTTTCGGGACTATAACTATTTGTATATTAGAATATTAATCACACTAAACTCAAATTCCTAATTGTAAAACCTTATTTTGTCAGGCAACCTTAGTAGAAAAAATCAAAGAGAAAAAATTAACCTTATTACCTTATTTCACAATTATGGTTTTCTGATCGCATTTTAGAAAAGTTTCACATTATTCAGCATTGAGAAGGCAAAATGAGTTCTCCGCTTCATCGTTTCTCCATTTCCAATTTTCAATGCTTCATCGCGGCTATCTGCCCCTCTCCCCCTCGCCCCTTCTCCCCCTCATTCTTCCAGTCTCCTTTTTTTTCGCCTAAATGATTTTTTGATGATAGAATGCTAATCTTTAAAAAAAAGCATTACATTTGTTTTAAGTCTAAATTAAAAGAATGTAAAGTGCTTTTCGTTCTTACCTTGTATCTGCCTAAAACCTGTTCCGCATGAGAGAGTTAATATATGTGATTGCCAGCTTTTTGGCGGCGCTTGTCATATCCGCCCGCACCATACCCACCGTGATCAATGTGTCGCGTCAGCTCAAGCTGTTTGCGGTTCCCAACGGGAGATCCTCTACCATTTACAACATCCCAACCCTCGGTGGTATCGCCATTTTCCTTGGTTTTATATTGGGATTGACCCTTACTTCCAATGGATATACCATTCCCGATTTGATGTACATCATTGCCGGCGTGTTGATCATGTTCTTCGTGGGATTGAAAGATGATATTGTTACACTGAGCGCGACAAAAAAACTGGCTGCTCAGATTTTTGTCGCAGCCGTGCTGATCGTATTGGGTCATTTCCGCTTCACCAATCTGCACGGATTTTTGGGAATAGGCGAAATTCCATATATCACCAGTGTGTTACTTACCGGATTCGTCCTCATTGTTTTTATCAACGCATTTAACTTGATCGATGGGATAGACGGGTTGGCAGCAGGACTTAGCATCTTCTCTGCCGCTGTCTTCGGAACCTGGTTTTTTCTCGCCGGTCATTTCGAATTTGCCATCATCTCCTTTTCGATGGTTGGAGCGCTCTCCGGCTTCTTCTTTTACAATGTCTACGGCAGGAAAAATAAGATATTTATGGGGGATACCGGATCGCTGGTCCTAGGAACCATCATGGGTATTCTGGTGATAGAATTCAATGAGTTCAACATTGATCAGACTGCACCTTACGCCGTTTTTGCCTCACCGGCGGTCTCTTTTGGCGTCCTGATCTATCCATTGATGGATACACTGCGCGTTTTTGCCATACGGCTTATCCAGAAAAAATCACCTTTTTCGGCCGATAAAAACCACACCCATCACAGGTTGCTGGCATTGGGAATGAACCACAAACAGGCAACCTACCTGATCCTTGCCATCAACACGCTTTTCACAATAGCGGTCTTCAATTTGCAGGAATTGGGCGTTTTTTGGTTAATGGCATTCAATACAATCATAGGCGGGGTGCTGTTGCTCCTCCCCTCTTACCTGCTTGGTATTAATAAGACGATCCCCGCGAATGACCCTTACCAAAAAATCATCTTCTTCGATAATCCTATCTTTGTAAACAACAAGATGAACCAGACCAATGGTGATGCCAAATCTACGCTGCCAGGGAAGACCATCATAGAGAGACTTCAGCGGATAAGCTTCTGGTAAACTCAAGAAGGATAAAGGATAAAGGATAAAGTGAAAAGGATAAAGTGGGATTCGTTCGTACTTTATCCTTTTCACTTTTATCATAGGTCTTGATTTTGTATCTTTGGAAACTATTATCAATGAACAACTGTCTTTTCACTTTATCCTTTTTACTTTATCCTTTATCCTTCTTTACTCCCCATGATCAAATTTCTCTTCTCCTTTCCCCAATGGTTGCGGGTGCTGTTTAGCCTCCTTTACCTGGCCATTATCGTCTTACTCTCGCTGATACCGGCCGATGAGGTACCCCAGATTGAACTCTTTGCAGGTTTCGACAAGGTGGTACATGGTTGCATGTATTTCGGACTTACCGCTTTGGCATGCTGGACCTTCCATTCCGAGGAGAAAAGGATACGAATCCTCTACATCGTCCTCTTTGCGTCTGCTTTTGGTTTGCTGATGGAATTCTCCCAACTCGAAATGCAGGCAGGCAGGGCTTTTGAATGGACGGATGAGATGTCGAATGCTGTCGGCGCACTGCTCGGAGCGGGGGTGTATGCGTGGATTGCGGGAATCTACCGAAAGAAGAGGGGGTGAAGGGAAGACTAGGACGACTGGGATGACTGGGATGACTGGGACGACTGGGATGACTGGGATGACTGGGATGACTGGGATGACTGGGATGACTGGGATGGCTGGGATGACTGGGAAGAAGGGGAGAGGGGGCGACGGGGCGAGGGGGCGAGCGCCGCGATGAAACAGAAAAATTGAAACGGGGAAACGATGAAACGGAGAACTGGTCCCTGAGCGAAGTCGATGGGGAGAGGAATCGAAGGGTCAAAGTGGGAAATGTGAAAATGAATAAATAGGATACAATTGGGATTATATAAAACCTTATTTTCTCTGGCAACCTTTAAGTTTAATATGATTAACGTTCTATTATAGCAATGGTTAAAGTCCCGAAAAATGGTTTATTTGACCACTCTCCCACTCGCCCCTTCGCCCCCTCCTTTTTCAACCTTTTCAAACATTTCAAACATTCACATCCATGACCAATAAAAATATAGCAGTCGGCGATAAGGTTCGCTTTCTCAATGAAATCGGAGGTGGCCGCATTACTGCTATCCTATCCAAAGATATGGTGAGCGTCGAAACCCAGGACGGCTTCGAGATACCCACCTATATCAAAAATCTGGTGATCATCCAACCCGATCAACCAGTCCACAAGTCGCCAAGTCCCCAGTCCACAAGTCGCCCAATCCCAGGAGTCGCACTCACCCCTTCTCCCACTCGCCCACTCTATTCTGCCACTCCCCCCCTCGCCCCTTCTCCCACTCGTTCCCTCCTTTCTTCTCCTGATGCCAACAGCTTCCATGATCAATATGCTGAAATACGAAGAAACGGCTTCACCGAGACCAATCAACTCAAAAACAACGACTTCCCTGAGTTTATCTTCGCTGCGCTGCCCAACAATCCGGGCAATCCGCCGGAAGGCAAAATTTCCCTTTATCTGGTCAACGACTGCAACTTTACCCTGATTTACCATTTCTCCACCAAAACCGAAGGAAAATATACTACCGTGGATGCCGGGATGCTCGAACCCAACACAAAGGTGGAGTTAGAAAGCATTGAGCCAAAAGGAATGGGTGAATTGCCTGATTACTGTTTCCAACTCCTCTTTTTCAGGAAGAGTGGTTCTCAACTGGAGGAGCCTGTGCAGAAAGAGATCCGCATCTCCCCTGTCAAATTTTTCAAGGCTTCCTCCTTTGTCAGGAACAACTACTTCAGCACCCCTGCGTTGCTGATACGATTGGCAGAAAATCCACTCAAGGCAGAATTG
>JAVHPO010000139.1:0-4353 GCA_036170635.1 Prolixibacteraceae bacterium
GGGAAGTTCCCCGATCAATGCGGATGGATGAGCCCCAATCGGATTGAAATATCGTAGTGCAATTGACTGGATCTTTGGATTTGCACGCGTATAATCCCGGATGATATCTTCACAAACTATTTTTGTATTGCCATATGGAGATTCTGCAGTTTGACGCGGTGTCTGTTCCGTTACCGGAAGATGGTCCGGCTGACCGTAAACAGTACAGGATGAGGAAAATACAAGGTTGTTGACACCCGAATGTTCCATGCACTCAAAGAGGTTAATTAGGGAAACCAGGTTGTTGCGGTAGTAGTTCAATGGTTTTTGTACAGATTCACCAACAGCCTTGAAGGCGGCAAAATGAATTACGGCATCGATATTTTTGGACTCCTTAAAAAGCTTCTCCAGAAGTTCTATATTTTGCATATTGAAATGGTGGAATTCGGGACGAATCCCCGTAATCTCTTCGATTTGATCCACTACGGCCTCAGTTGAATTGCTTAAATCATCCACTATAACGACATCGAAACCCGCATTTTGCAGCTCTACCACTGTATGCGAGCCAATGTATCCTGTTCCTCCCGTAACTAAAATTTTTTTCTTCATCTGAAATAGGTAATTAGATTTACATAAAGCCGGAGGCCAAAAGTACTAAATCTAAGATTTATTCTTATATTTGGGGTTCATTTATTTAGTAAGGAAAGAGATTCCGAAGCTTCGGACCAACCGTTCCCGCATATGCGGAGTAATACAAATTCGTATCACATGAACCTTTCTGCTTATCTTTCAGAGTTGTTGAAAACCAACGATTGCGTGATCGTCCCGGATCTTGGAGGGTTTATTGCCAACTATCAAACCTCCGGGTATGATACCCAGAGCGACAAATTTTCACCTCCATCCAAAGAGATTATTTTTAGCAGCAAGCTGAAAAAGAATGATGGATTGGTGGTAAATTATGTTGTGGAGAAAGAGGTTGTCGGATACCTTGAAGCCAGAAAAATTGTTTCGGAGTTCGTTTCAGAATGTCAGTCCAGGCTGGAAAATGGTGAACATGTTGAATTTGATCAGATTGGTTCCATCTATTTCGATAAGAATGAGAACATTTTGTTTGACGCCATTCCGAAAGTAAATCTCAGGGCTGACGCTTTTGGCCTTGACTCTTTTCATTTCCCCCAACTCGTCAACAAATTCACCCAGGCACCAAAACCAGTATTCAGGGATAAAGAGCCTGAACCCCAAAAACGTGTTCACCCGGCGGTAAAATATCTCCTGGTAGGTTTACCTCTCCTTGCATTGCTATACTTTGTACCTTTTAATAAGATTTTTAACAGCAGGGAATCTGCCCTCCAAAAGAGTACCAACAGCGCTACTCTCTCATTGTCAGATACACCTGTTGCGCTTCCCAGTGTCAAACCTGAACCGCTCCCAATGCCTTCAGTACCCAAATCTGAGACGAAATCTATTGCATCTGATGGCAAAGAAGAAACCACCTCGGCTGAACCCAAAATTTCAGTGGATCATGCTCCGGTTCCACCGGTGGTGCCTGAACCCAAGGCTTCTGTATCCCAAAATAACGTTGTTCAAAATTCAGCGGAAATAGCTTCCAATGGTAAATTCCATGTGGTAGGCGGCTGTTTCAAAGTCAGGGAAAATGCAGACAAACTCGCTGAAAAGCTGATCAAGCAAGGTTACCATGCGGAGGTTTCCACCATGGGCAGAAGTTTCTTCAGGGTTTCTGTTGAAAGCTACCTAACCCGTAATGATGCCGTTCAAGGCTTGAGCAAAATATTGGAGGCAGATCCCGAAACCAGTTACTGGCTGATGGTTGACAAATAACTTTTAGCGTGCAGCCGATTTCTGTACCTCGCGGAAGACTCGCATAAAATTTCCTCCCCAGATCTTTTTAATATCCTTTTCGGAATATCCCCTTTTTACAAGTTCGAGGGTTACGTTTCCCATCATGCTTACATCCCCGCAACCCGACAAATCGCCTCCGCCGTCAAAGTCGGTTCCAATACCAACGTAATCGATTCCAATGACTTTCACAATGTGATCGATGTGATTGACCATGTCCCGAACGGTTGCCAGTTTGTTTGGGAATTTCTTCCCGGCTTCGCGGTATTCCTTGTAGGCTTCCCTGGTTTGCTCATCGGTCAGTCCTTGAAAATCGTTGTATTTTTTGCTCACTATGGCCATAACAGAATCTCTTTTGGGATTCGGATCGGGCTTTTTAACATAGTCCGAAAGAAAGCACATCTGAATGACTCCTCCATTTTTGGCCAATGCACGAAGATCATCGTCAGTGAGATTTCTGGGATTATCACATACAGCGCGCGAACAGGAATGGCTTGCAATGATAGGTGTTTTACTCAATCTGATGACATCCATAAAAGTATCATCCGAACTATGCGAAACATCAATGATCATTCCAGTTCTGTTCATTTCAGCCAAAACTTCCTTCCCAAAAGGTGAAAGGCCATGGTATTCAGCGCACTTTTTCTTATCGGTCGAAGAGTCGCAGATGTCATTGTTGGAGGTATGGCACAGGGTGATGTACCTGATGCCCATATCATAATATTTTTTTACAAGGGTGATATCATTGCCAAGGGCATATCCGTTTTCCAGGCCGATGAAGATGGCCCTCTTGCCCAACCCCTTTAACTTGTATGCATCATCGGGAGTCAGTGCAATCTCCGCCAGATCGGGATTGGCGCCAACGCTTCTACGAATCGCGGCGAGAATATCCAAAGCTTTTTTTTGCACAATGGCATTTCCTTCAGGTGTTCTTGGACCTTGTGCCACGAATACAGCGAAAAACTGGGCATCCAATCCGCCCTCCTTCATCCTGGGAAAATCAACTTTGGTGCCGGAGGTTGCCTGATCCTGTCTCTTCCCAACATCAAAACCATCCCTTAATAAATTCAAAGGAGTATCGGAGTGCGTATCGATTGTCAGGACAGCTTTGTGAATCCTGGCAGCTTTGGCTTCCACAGTTTCTTTACCATTGGTGATTCCGGCAATAAAGAGCAGTATCACGGAGAGAAACAGACTCCGCAGAATAATTTTTTTCATTCATGTAGTAATTAGGTAATTGCTTAAAAAAATCGACAAGTATTATTGTTACCATGCCCTCCCGGCAAGGTTCATTGATGATTATTAAGTAATGGGAAAGAATTAATGCCTCACTTTTCCAAAATTTGACCCCTCTAAATCTCCCCGAAGGGGAGACTTTTGATTCGTATTCAGATCAACATTAGAACCACCTCTCCCCTCCCTTGGAGGGGTTGGGGGAGGTCAAATGATGAGTATTTAAAGTATGACATTATTATCTTCTTATTACTTATATCATTCCGTCCGAAACAATCTTATCACATTTCTCCAGGTGCTACCGCGGACGGTGATCTTCTGGCCTTCGTTTACCCGGGGTTACGCTCCTTCGTCGCTCACCCCGGGCTATCCCGCAGTTGCGGGATTTAACCCCTTTGGGGTATAGCTTCAGAGTTGCACTCTCACGGTCCCTTAGTCCCTAAGTCCCCAAGTCTTTCATTTACTAAACTCAGCAAGCCTGCTAAGGTATTTCCCAATGATATCGAATTCAAGATTGATCACACTCCCCTTTCGGATGGCATGAAAATTGGTGTGTTCAAAAGTGTATGGAATGATAGCTACCTGAAAAGAGTCAGTTTGCGAATTGACAACCGTGAGACTAACTCCGTTGACCGTAATAGATCCCTTTTCAACAGTCATGTATCCCTTTCTTGCCATTTCCGGATCAAAATCATAGGAAAAAGTATAATACCAGCTTCCGTCAGCCTCGAGCACCTCTTTGCAGATTGCCGTTTGATCCACGTGTCCCTGAACGATATGGCCATCCAACCGGCCATCCATTTTCATGCTTCTCTCCAGGTTAACCTTGTCACCTGTTCTCAAAACACCCAGATTTGTTTTTAGCAAGGTCTCTTTGATGGCCGTCACAGTGTAAGTAACTCCCTCTTCCCTAACTACAGTAAGACATACCCCGTTGTGCGACAAACTTTGGTCTACTTTAAGCTCACCGGTAAAATCACAACTCAGGGTAAAATGAACATTCTCCTGATCTTTTACGATGGATACCACAGTACCCATCCCTTCAATTATTCCTGAAAACATCTTAGTGACTGTTTAAATTTTACAATTTCTTTTTTCAGTTAAAATTCTTTGTGAAATTCTTTGTGAAACCTTAGTGTTTTAGTGTCTTTGTGGCGGAAAGAAATTGCCACTAAGGCTCAAAGACACTAAGGTTTCACAAAGGAAACGCAATATAGTCCTGGATATTCTAATTTTGAGTCCCATCCGATAACCCATTTTTCTCAACCGATCGAGAAGTCAGCG